>JAKSMP010000028.1 GCA_024400505.1 Bacteroidales bacterium
TTTAATATTGCGGCTCCTGCCGCCTAATTGTTAACTTTTTTCTACCGAACCATTGCCGATAGACGCCGAACAAAAATGTAACCTAATCTTCATTCAGAAGTCATTTCATCCTCATTCCTGCAATAAAGATGGTATAGAACCACGATACAGAATCATACTAGGCGCATATCTGGTGGGTACTCCAGGAAATATGCGCCTAGTGTCGGAATAGCATGAGTTTGCGGGAGGGGAAAACTGGGGTGTAATGGATGAATATGGGATAGCTAGTGGGAGTGAAGCGAAACTGATGCGAGATGGTGGTGTTAGATGAAGAAGCCGATCTTGATGGGGTAAATCTTGGTGGGGTTGTTCTCGCTTGGGATGAACACCGGCATGGTGGCCACCTGCAGGAAGACGCCGAAACTCCTTATCGACATTTCCAGTCGTATGTCAAGCTTGAAGGGGTTTAGCTCATCTTTGATGTCGGTCTTATCCTGTGGATTGCGCCCCTCGGTGTGGAATTCGTGTTTCAATCCGGTGTGTTTACCAGTCCAACCCAGAGCCGGAATGGCCATAAGCCCAACTCGGAAACCTTTGTTTTTTCTATAAGCAATACCCACGGGCAGCTGCACATAGCGTGTCACAAACCGGGAACTGTAATATCCGCCGGGAACGGTATTCTCGGTTGCCACAAAAGCATTGTTTTCAAAGGTGACATAAGGGTTGTTGAATTTATACACATCCGACTCATATCCAATGCCTACGTATGTTCTGAAGTGCTTGGTTTTCACCAATTCGTACTTTGTGCAGAGCTGATAGCTGCTGAAAGAAGTGCGCAAGTCGTAGCCGGGTTCGCTCATGCCGATGAGACCATTGAAAGGTGTTGTGCCCCAATTATTGAAAGCCCAATGGAAGTCGATGTCGATTCGGTTGGGAAAGGAGTCTTCCTTCTTTTGATTCGGGTTGCCGCTTTGCTGGTTCTGCTGGTCTTTAATTGGTTTAATTTCTTTTGCTGTACTGACGGCACTTTGATGCCTTAACGCCGACAAGACTCCAAGCATGGCTCCAGTGGCATGTCCGCTAGACCGCTTAGACATGTGGACCAAAGTCTTTAAGACCGTAACATCGCCTTTATTCATCATTTTTTCCACCAATAAGTCAAGTCCGGCCTCAAATTCTTCGGCGATGTCGGATTCGAGCATGTAACAACGTACATTTTGGTCGGTAACATCATTTATGTGAACGATATACAGACTCACGTTGGGGTCGCTGATTATCATGGTGTTGCCTTCGAAATGGATATGCTGCAGGCAGCCTCCAGTCTTCTCAAGGCTCACGGCCTTCACATACTGATTCACTGAGTCGTTCACCAGCATTACCACGCAGTCTTTCATGGAATTCTCCACTTTGGCCACCGAGCCTTGGAGCTCTGCTTTGCAACTCACAATGTCGCAAACGCCCGGAGTCGTCCAACTGCCCGTGATGCAGTTTCTGGTTTCTTGGTTGAGTTTGGCCTGCGCCAGGGTGGCAAATGCCATCAAGCAGCACAGTGCGATAGAGAAAATCTTTTTCATATTGATAACGATTTAATTATTAACTGAATATTACGCTGAGCGCCTCGCGAAAGGACTCAGTTTTTTCCATAATACGGTCGTAAGCCAGCTTGGCTTCGTACCCTTTGACCACCACGTTCACCATCTGTTCTGTGGAAGGGTTGTAGTAGTTGGCCGTAGTGGCAAAGATCCCGTCATCTTCTGCCGATTTCGCTTCTGCCACACACGCATCCGGCATGGATAATAGAAGCTCTAACTCACGGTAAAGAGCGGATTCGAGATCGTCTTTCTCAGTCACTTCTGCCAGCAAAGGCTCGGGAGCGAATGTTTGCAGGGTTTCTTCTTCAACAACGGGCTCTAAGTGTTCCTCAATGGTTTCTTGTTCAATAACTTTGGCAATATCTGGCGAAGAAAGAACTGTTTGAGGCTTTACGGCAATGGGCTCTTCAGCCATAACATTTTCCCGGATTGGCAACACCTTTACGGCAGGTCTCGTCACGGCCAATTGTGGCACAACGGGCTCAACATTGCTATTGCGTAATGCAAAGATGGCACCCACAGCAACGAGCACCACGGCTGCGGCCGACCATCGCCAAGGCGTGGATCCGATGCGAAAAGACATGGATGATTGATGCTTGAGGCTCTCCTTGTTGGCATAGACAACCGACGCGTCCTTTTCGATTATAGGAGCTTCGGCATAGAGCGTAAGCTCCTCGGCCAGGTCGGGATGTTGGGCCATGAAGGCCTCCACCTCTTTCCGCTCTTTTGGGCGTAGTGTACCTTCCAAGTATTGAAGGAAATAGAGCTCGTAGTTGTCGTCGGTGATCATATATGGTATTCTTTTAGTTGTCGTTTCAAGGCGACGCGAGCGCGGAAGATATACACTTGCACTTGTTGGTCGCTTATGTTGAGTATGTTCGCTATTTCTTTGTAGGAGTATCCCTCTACATCACGCAGTTGTACACATTCTCGTTGCACTTGGGGTAGGGTGCTCATGGCTCGGTTGATGGCTTCTTTGAGGTCGAAGCTGACGTCGGGAGCCAATGCTTCCTCAATCGTGTTGCCTCGAATGCTGCGCACCTTGTCGTAGCGCAGCCGGCTCACCAGATGGTTGTGGACCACACTCAGCAGAAAAGCCTTGCCTTTCTCCCATCGAACCTCCTCGCGATGCTCCCACAACTTGGCAAAAGCCTCCTGCACAGCGTCTTTGCAGCACTCAGCATCGTCGCAACACGAGCACGCAAAGCGGTAAGCATCATCCGACCAAAGGTCCACTCCCTTATTATATTCCTTACGATTCAATAGTCCTTTTTTCAAGTTTTCTGCTATATAGACGCACAACATCCCCATTTTATTACATCAAAGGGCAAAAAAAATTCTTCAGGTGCGTTGAAAGCGTTTCGCACATTTTTCATTGAAGGCAAGGGTGGGGCTTGGTCATCGTTGCTTATTTCTTTACGCTCCAAAAGACTTAACTTGCTCAAAAATCATCATCGAATGAAGGTGCTAATACCTTGTTGAAAAATATTTATTATAAATTCAAAATATTTAAGTAACTTTGCCACATCAAAAATTATAGTATCATGATTACTAAAAAAGGCAGTTCTTTACTCATTTTATTGGCAGTTACGCCACTTCTCTTTGTGGGTTGCAAGCATGCACAATCCCCCGAAGAACCTCTGTTTGACACCGTGATGATAGAGCCCGAACCCGAACCTGAACCTGATCCCGAACCCGAAATTATCGAGGAACCCGCTCCGTTGCCTGCTGTTCGCCCGGCTGTGAAGAAAGAACCGGTTAAGGACGAGGTGCTGTATATCTCTGGCAATGGTGCCAATGGCCGCGTGTGGGGTCATATCACCATGCATGGCAACAAAGGCAAGGGAACTGTTACCGACGAGCATGAGAATGCTTTGGCTGTCACTTGCACCCGCCAGGGCGAAGAGTTGATTTGCTACGACCAAAACAGCCGTCAGTATATCTTCAAGATTTGAGATTGAGGTTTTGGGAATTTAAACTTTTGGGGAGCATGGGTTGCCGAAAGCTCCAGTAGTGGTGTTTTGTTCCTTGCTGGGAGTTGAAGGCAGCGTGTTGCTCCATTTGTCGCAGAATAAAAATACTTTAAGAAATATCATGAAATCTACCAAAGAACTTCAGACCATCGCCACGCAAGTGCGTCGCGATATTCTCCGTATGACCACCGCCGCCAAATCGGGTCACCCAGGCGGCTCACTCGGCACAGCAGACTGGATGACTGCTATGCAGTTCAACTTGATGAACCACGATCCCGAACATTTCACCATGGACGGCAAAGGTCAGGACATGCTTTTTGTTTCTCAGGGTCATATCACTCCCGTGATTTATAGCACCATGGCTCGCCGTGGCTATTTCCCCGTGAAGGAACTCAGCACGTTCCGCATCTTCGGTACCCGTCTGCAGGGCCATCCTTCTACGGCTCACAACCTGCCCGGCATCCGCATGGCTAGTGGCTCTCTGGGCCAAGGCATGAGCGTGGGTATTGGTGCCGCTTTGGGCAAAAAGATGACCGGCGATAGCAACCTCGTTTATACCCTCCATGGCGATGGCGAGTTGCAGGAAGGTCAGATTTGGGAAGCTGCTATGTTTGCTGGTGCCAAGGGCGTGGACAACCTTATTTCCACCATCGACTACAACCGCCAGCAGATCGACGGCACCACCGACCAGGTGATGACCTTGGGCGACTTGAAAGCCAAATTCGAATCTTTCCTTTGGGAAGTTGTGGTGATTGCTAACGGCAACGATATGCAGCAGGTGCTGGACGGCATGGCCCAGGCCAAAGCCCTTACTGGCAAAGGCAAGCCTGTGGGCGTGATTCTCACCACCGAAATGGGTTATGGTGTTGACTTTATGCAGGGCACCAACAAGTATCATGGTGCTGTGCTCTCTGCCGACGACCTGCCCAAAGCCTTGGCACAACTGGAAGAAACTCTTGGCGACTTCTAATCTTTGCGTCGATTACTGCTCATATTATGCCTGTTAGCTCTCTGCTCGACTGCCGTCGCGCAGAAGATGCCTCCTGCCGCCGAGAAAACGCGTGTGCTGCTTATCCTCGACTGCTCTCAAAGCATGTGGGACAAATGGCAGAGCGATGCCAAGATCAAGGTGGCTCAGCATGTGCTGCTCGATTTCTTGGATAGCGTGAGCACCAAGACCGATATTGAGGTGGCCTTGCGCGTTTTCGGCCATCTCAATAAGGACGCTTTCAGCACCAAGCTGGAAGTGCCTTTTGGCAAGAATAATAAGTATCAGCTGCAAAGCAAGATAAAAACCCTTGTGCCCAATGGCGGATGCACAGCCTCCACGGCCCTCAACAGTTCGTTGAAGGATTTTCCCACGGGCGACAAGGCTCGCAACATCATCCTCATTATTACCGATGGGGTGGACGATAGCGAGTCGAGCATCTGCGATGTGGTTCAGCATGTGCAGCAAAGCGCCAATGTGGCCAGAACTTACATCATCGGTATTGGCAACTCCAAGGATTTCCAAGAGGGGCTTGACTGCGATGGTCAGTTCTCTTTCTTGGCCAGCGAGGAATTGCTAGGGCAGGAACTTCGCCGCGTGTTTTTCCTTTCCGACCAAAAGGCGCAGGTGACAATCCACCTTACCGATGCCAACCACGAACAGTATGAGACCGAGGTGCCGTTTGTGTTCTACGACCACGGCTCACATACTGTGAAGTACTCGGGCATCTATCACTACGATTTGGAACACTCGCTCGATACCTTGGTGCTCAATCCCCTCTCGGCCTATGATGTTGCTTTCTTCACCAAGCCGGTCATCCGCTTGTTCAACCGCAAGTTTGCCGGCGGCAAACATACTGCTTTGCAAGTGCAGGCCGACCAAGGCAGCCTAAGCGTAGGATTCAAGGGTGGGCGCCCCCCTTTCCAAGTGCCCAGCTATAGCGTGATGGTGCGCCAGCACGATAGCGCTCGGGTGTTGGCTATTCAGCCGCTCAACGCCAGCATGCATTATCTGGCTGGGCGGTATGATGTGGACCTCCTCTCGTTGCCCACACAGCATATAGCCAATGTGTCTGTTCGTGGCGGGGCCGACACGGGGCTGCAACTCCCGCTTCCCGGGCAGGTGGCTCTCTCCAAGCCCAAGGAACCTTCAACGGGTAGCATCTATGTGCTGCAGAATGGCAGTTTGCAATGGGTTTGCGACCTCGATCCTGCTTCCACTTCGGAGCGAATTGTGCTGATGCCAGGCGAGTATCAAGTAATCCTCAAACCGGTGGATTCGGCCGATTATGCCGCTTCGCGGTCGGCCAGATTCACCATCGTGACAGCCAAGCAGACGGCTGTGACCTTAGAATAATATATTATAGAATAATACAATATCAATATATGAAACCTTACGAAAATAAGAAATCCATGGAGCTGCGTGCTGGATTTGGCGTTGGCCTAGTTGAGGCTGGCGAGGCAAATGCCGATGTGGTGGCTCTGAGTGCCGATGTGTGCGGCTCTGTCAAAATCAACGACTTTGCAAAGGCTTTCCCCGAACGTTTTGTCCAATGCGGTATCGCTGAGGCCAACATGGTGGGTATTGCAGCTGGTCTCTCTCTCTGCGGCAAAGTGCCTTTCCTTGGCGGTTTTGCTGAGTTCGTTACCGGCCGTGTTTACGACCAGATACGCCAGGTGGTGTGCTACTCCAACAAGAATGTGAAGATCTGCGGTTCTCATGCAGGTATCTCTCTTGGCGAGGATGGTGCTACCCACCAGACCATGGAAGATATTGCCTTGATGAAGGTATTGCCCAATATGACTGTGTTGGTTCCTTGCGATTACAACCAGGCCAAGGCTGCCACCCTGGCTGCAGCCAAGCATGTGGGTCCCGTTTATCTCCGTTTGGGTCGTTCCAAGATGCCCAACTTTACCGAAGAGGGCGCTCCGTTCGAGATAGGCAAAGCTCAGCTTCTCAACGAGGGTAAGGATGTTACCATCTTTGCTTGCGGCCATCTGGTATGGGAGGCCCTGGAAGCTGCCAAGGCTTTGGAGGCTGAAGGCATCTGCGCCGAGGTGATCAATATCCACACCATCAAGCCCCTCGACACCGAGGCCATTATCGCTTCGGCCAAGAAGACTGGTGCCGTGGTCACTTGCGAAGAGCATCTTTTCAACGGCGGTATGGGCGATAGCGTGGCTCAGACTCTGGCTCTCAACTGCCCCACTCCTATGGAATATGTGGCTGTTGACGACAAGTTTGGCGAGAGCGGCACCCCCGATGAAATGCTCACCAACTACGGTCTGCGTGCCAAGGACATCATCGAGAAGGTTCATGCTGTGCTGAAACGCAAATAATATGCTACAAAATATTGCGGTTTTTTGTGCCTCACATTTGGGGCGTAACCCTATATTTGAATCAACTGCCCAAGCCCTTGGGCAGTTGATTGCTTTACAGGGGCGCACACTCATCTATGGCGGTAGCGACAGGGGCTATATGGGCTCGGTATCTACGGCTGCTTTGGATGGTGGCGCGCGCGTGATAGGGGTGATACCCACCCTTTTCTCGCAAGAGGTAATCAATTCCCAACCCCGAGCCGAGACAGTCCTCGTTGAGTCCATGCAAGAGCGCAAGTCCTATATGTTGCAGCAAAGCGACGCCTTTATTGCTTTGCCTGGTGGGATTGGCACATTGGATGAAATATCCGAAGTGCTGATGTCCAACCAACTGGGCATCTGCTGCAAACCCATGGGATTGCTGAACGTTGATGGCTATTTCGACCCGCTCCTGCAGCAGATTAGGCGGATGATTGAGGAAGATTTGCTTTGCCCTGGCACCGACTATACCATCCTGCAAGATACCACGCCAGAGGGGTTGCTCAAAAAGATTGATGCCTTCAAACCCGATGAGGCCACCGAATTCCTTTCAAGCATTCGCAGACAATAATGGCTTACCGACTTACCAAATCCAAATATATCTTGGGCCTCCAATGCGAGAAGGCGCTCTTCCTCAACGTCTATTCGCCCAACCTGGCATGGTATTCGGCCGACACGTTGGAGAAATTCCGGCAGGGTAGAGGTTTCGAAAAATCGTTCAAGGATACCTTCCCGGCTGGTATAGATGTGAGCAAGCACATGGGCAAGCGCTTCGATCGCTATGCCGAGTTCACGGCTGCCCAACTTTCGCAACCGGGCGAGGTGGTGCTGTTCGAGGCTGGATTTATTTACCATGATGTGCTTGTGCTGGCCGACGTGTTGCATAAGGCTGCCGACGGCACGATTACCATCTATGAGGTTAAGAATAGTTTGCAGGTTTCCGACACTTTCCGCAACGATGTATCCATCCAGCATTATGTCATTTCTCATGCTTTGGCTGAGATAATGCCAGCCGACCTTTTCCATCCTCAGGCCGAAATTGCCCATTTCTATGTGCTCTACAACGACGGCCAAGGCGGATTCCTCAAGGAAGATCTGCTAGAAGAAAGTCGCGCCAAGATGGATTTTGTGTCGCAACATGTTAGTCGATTCTTGCAAGTGCTGGATGCCCACGAGCCCCAGGTGGAGATGTCTGCCCATTGCGACACTCCCTACGAATGTCCTTTCAAGCGGTATTGCATGAGGTAACATTCTCCGATTTTTTTTAATATAGCAAAGGCGGGAAACGACTGAGTCGTTTCCCGCCTAGCTTTTTATCCGATGTTAGATATTAGCGGACGAGGGTGATAGCGCCTTTCTGAGTGACGATATCTTCGGTATTGGGGCGGCGATAGCGAACCACCCAGTTGTATGCGCCCTGGGGGCATTTGATGCCGTCGAGGGTGTTGCCGTCCCAGCGGAAGTTGAGGTCGGTAGAGGTGAATACCTGGCGGCCTTGGCGGTCATAGATATAGATGGAGAAGTTCTCTTGCTGGTTGGCGGTGAAGATGGAGAAGTAGTTGTTGTCTGGACGCTCGGGGAAGAAGATGTTGGGAGCGAAGAAAGTGAACTGGGTAACGGGCAGACGGAACTTGATTTGGTCGGAGCAGTCAAGGTCGTTGTAGGCTATCATGGTCACTTCAACAGAGTCGGACGATACTTCGCCGAAATTGTGGCTGGTTGGGGAACCATATTCCTCGGGTGTGCCTTCGTTGAATTGCCATACGCGACGCACGCTATAGGGAGACTCATCGGTAAAGGTAACCACAGGATTGTCGGAGTCAACAAAGTTGGGAGTTGTGCTGACGGTGGGCACGGGGATGGGATGGATGGTGATCTGCTCGGTGAGGGGGTCGGCGTTACAGTTGTTGGTACCGTGGCCGATGAGGGTATATACGGTAGTCTCTTTGGGGCTGACTGTGATTTCGGCGGGGCCGTGGCCGTCTTCATCCAAGAGCTCCAAGAGGGTAGAATCGGTAGGAGTGGCAATCCAGGAGTAGGAGAAAGCGTCCTTGGCGTTGAGGGTTACGTTGTCGCCCTCGCACATGTCGTGGCGTGAGATGCTCAGTTTGGGGTTCACGCGATAGGCGTTCACTTCGCACCAAGCAATACAACCCTTGCGGCTGGTCACCTTCACATAGTACACGCAAGTGTCGGCATAAGGGAGCACTTTCAAGTTTTGGCCGGTGGCCAACTGGTTGTTTCCTTGTGGGTCGAGATACCAGCGATAGGAGCAGCCTTCGGTCTCGGTGCTGACGGTAATGTCGGTACTCTGTCCGTTGCACACCACGGTATCGCCCGCCACTTCCAGTTCGGGATGGAGGAATACTTCGATGGTGTCGAATGCGCTCTTGGTGCACCAAATGGTGTCGTAGGTGTTGATAGAGTCGCGGGTATAGAGGCCGTTGTAGGCTATCAGTTCGATGGGGTTCTTGTAGTTGGTGAACACATATCCGTGGCGTTGGTTGCCGTTGTTGCGGTCGCCGGGTAGGCGTTGTCCGTTGACCACCCAGTCGCGGCGCACACTTCCATCGGTGGCATCCCAAATATATACAGAGTCATTCTCGCAAAGTTCGCGGTCGGTCAAGCCGATCTGCGTGTTGGGGCGGCCCAAAACATGGATGGGATAGGTGGCTTCGGAGAAACATTCGTGGTCGTCGATGTTGTAGGTGCGCACTTTCACGGCATACACGCCCAAGGAGTCCCAGCGATGGTAGGTGACGGCACCTGTACTAGTTCTGACCAAATCGGTAAGGGTGTCGGATCCGGCATAGAACCACCATTCAGAGTTTGCTGTATCAGCTGCGCGAATATCGTTGGGCACATAACTCTTGTTGGTAAGGGTGAGGCCGCCATCGCAATTCTTCAGGGTGTCGATTGCCATGAGGGGCTTGGTGTTGATCACCCGCACATACACCTTTGAGGTGAAGGGCTTGGCGGGGTCCATGGCCGAGGTCATGTCGCAACGGAACACCATGTTGTTGGTGAGGGAGTCGCGGTTGGGGCCTTCCAAGATACGGAAGTCTTCCACCTGAGCGTGATAAACGTTACTGTCGCTGCCCAGCTGGGTGAAGTGGATATTGTCGGAGATACCGTTGAGGGTGGGGATTTCGGCACCATCGATATTACTTCTGTGCCAGGAATAATCCATAAGTCCTTCGGGGGCGGTAAGGGTCTGCACCTCGGTAGTAGCACCTGCGGGGCAACCAGAGGTTTGAATTTCCATAGGCTGGCAGTCGCCTGCGATGTAGCAATAACCATAGTGGCCGCTAGCTGCGCAGTCGCCCATGTAGATCTCGATGCGCACCTGCTCGTAGATGTATTTGTTCAGGTTGATTGCCACCTTGTTCCAGTCGCGATAGAATACGGTGTTGTAGCCCGAGCCGATTTGGTGCCAACCATCTATGCCGTTGGTCAAGCCGGAGCTGGACACAGCATAGCAAAGGGTATCGGAAATCTGCTGCCAGTTGGAGCCATTCTGACGCGTCACGCGGATAACGAATGAGGGGTCGCCGGTGGGGCCGTGACCGGGAGCTTCAACCACGATGCTGTAGTAGATGAAAAGGAGTGCGTTTTGCACACGCACATTCATGGTGTAATAAAGTCCCTCTGCTTCGGCACCCGTGCATTGGTTGCCCAAGCGGATGGAATTGGTAATGAGATTATCGTAGGATGTGGGGCAATAGGACAGACCATAGTTGCTGTTGGGGTCTTTGCCCAGGTTGGCGCCGCTTCCGGGGCCTTCGTATCTCGACATGATGCGGAAACGTTTGCCGGGCTCAGGAGTCTGACCCGAGCAAGAGCTGGACTGAGAAGAGAGCTGTCCGGCAGTAAGTACAGAACCGCTCATGTTCACACCCGTCACACCATTAACTGCGTCAGGTGCGGTATAAGGTTTGGAACCGGTTTGGCCAGAATAGTAGCCCACAAAAATACCCGAGGTAGAACCTGCGGTAAAGGATGCGGGGTTTTTCAATCCTGGACATGCTGAGTTGTTTTGTGCCCATGTGGAGAATCCCAACATAAGGGCGAGCATTAAAGGGATGATTTTCTTCATATTTTTATATATATTTATTTTTATGCAATTTGTTGTTTTATACCATGTTGACGAAAAATGATGAGAAAAATATTATTTTCCGTCACCATTATAGACACACAAAGTTCTATTTTGCTGCTAAAAAAACTAAATTTTTTTCAAAAAATTTTGTCCGATGTGATAATTTTCTAATCAAATATCATATCGTTGAATCTTTTGAAGCTGTCTTCAATGCCAGCGGCAGGCCGCAAAAGATGCGCACCACGCTATCGGCTTGCCTGGCCAAAGCCGAGGCTATTTTGCCGCACACTTCGCGCCAGGCGCGCAAATGGGCATCCATCGGCACCACTCCGCAACTCACATCTTCTATGATCACAATTTGATCGGCTTCGAATGTTGTCCGGGGCTCCACCCCTTGCTTCATGCACAGTTCCAGGTAGGCTTCGTAATGGTAGATGCAACGTTGGTTGAGCGTGGGCGTGGCATCGGGTGGCAGCTGGGCGCAATCCAGTATGTCGCTTGGGCTCAATTGGTATTGCGCTTTGGCATAGTCCAGTTTGCCTTGATAGGCTCCGCCAATAATCAGTATCATATCTTTTCTCCTTTGTAATAAATGGTTTGACAAGCCGTCACCTCCACCACCGTGTCGCATTCGGCGGCCAGGTGGCGGTCCACCATGGCCAGGGCTCGGCGGTAGTCTTCGGTATAGGCTGGATAGTGCCCTTCGTCGGCATAAATATAGTCGCTCACCAGCACCACGTTCTTTGCCTTGGCCATCAGCTGGCTCAGGTCGTGGCATATCCTCTTGGGGGCTTCGGCATCGGGCTGGCTGGCGTTCATGGGGTACATCTCGTTTAGCATCAAAGCCGTCACGCTGTCAAGCAGGTATGTCCCATTCGCATAGTCGCTCTGCTCCAAAACGTGGTGCACCTGTGTGGGCTGCTCCAAGGTGATGAAACCCTTGCCTGCTCGGGCCTGCCTGTGGCGTGTGATGCGGTTGTGGTCTTCTTGGTCGCAGGGTATCATGGTGGCTATGTAGTATAGCTTGCCGTCGGCTTGCAGCTGCTGGGCCGCCCGCTCGGCAAACGACGACTTGCCGTTTTTGCATCCTCCCGAGATAAATACTTTCATAGGCTGATAAAGTGGTTTTCGCTCAGCCATTGGATGGATTGTTCCAAGGCCGAAGTTTCTAGCGTGGCTGTGGCTGAAGGGGTGAGTCGGTTGGCCAAAAGCAATACTTTGGCCATGTCCAAGCTGCCCTTTCCGAGGGCCGAATGGCTGTCGGAGAGGAACCACAACGTGCCCGCTCTCACTCCGCTATTGTTGTGCAGGTGGTAGTGTATCAGGTGGGGTGCCAGCGTCCTCATCCATTCCTCCACGGGGATGGGTGAGAGGTTGGCATGGCCCACATCCAGGCAGATGCCCAGCCTGGGGTCGCCCACTCCTTGGGCAATCCGCCATAGCAGCTCTGGGGTTTCGTCGATGGTGTTTTCCAAGGCTATGGATGTGCCACCCGGGTGCTTGTGCAAAAACTCTTTCCAAAAAGCCACATGGTGTTCCACCACCCAGTCGGGGTGATAGATGGAGGCTATGTGGTTGGTGTGCACCACCATCACGCTGGCTCCTATCTGGCACGAAAGCCCATAGGCCTCGTGCCACGACGCTTGCGCCAATTCCACCAGCCGTTGGTCCATGGCGTGGCAATAGAGCTCGCTGAATGGGGCGTGCACAGCCAGCCCCAGTTTTTGGGCTGCTTGGGCGTTGTAGTGGAAGTCGGCCAACGTCTGCTGGCGGTTCTGTTCCAGGTTGCCCACCAGGCTCAGCTCCGTTAGTTCCATGCCCAGGCCATATCGCTTGCAGAGCTCGGCCGTTTGGCGCGAACTCTTGTAGGTATATCGGCCTCCGCCCTCGGTATAGGTTGCGTCGCTTATGTTGGATAGTAGGTATTTCATGCGTCTAGATGCTGATGGTGAGCACTCCGCCGTAGGGGAAATGAATGTTATATTCTTGGTCAAATTGCAGCTGCCCGGCATATATGGCCGCACATAGCAGCACCCCGCCATGGCAGAAAACCGCCACCCGCTCCCATTCGTGCCTCTTCACCTGGTTTATGAAGTCCGATACTCTTAGGTATTGGTCGTGGAACGATTCGCCATCGGGTGGGCGCACATATCGCCAGTTGTCGTACCACGGCTGTATTTCCTCTGGGGGTATCTGGTCGTAGGGCTGCATCTCCCATCGGCCATAGTCCACCTCGCTCACTCGGCTGTCGATGGTGGGCTGCCCATGGCCGCAATAGCGGGCCAGCTCCACAGCCCTTGTGAGCGGGCTGCTGAACACGTGGTCGAACGCTATGCCGCTCAGCCGCTCCGCCACCCCCTCGGCCTCTTGGGCAAAGGTGGGGCTGAGCGCCACATCGCTACTTCCATAGCAGATGCCGGGTGCCACGGCCACCGAGGTATGACGGATGAAATAGAGCTCCATGGGGGGTTAAAAGTATTTGGTTACCTGAGCGCCGGCAAAGCTGTCCATCTCGTTGATCATGCACACGGCCGACTCTATGATGGGATAGGCACACACGGCTCCGCTTCCTTCGCCCAGGCGCAATCCCAGGTTCAAGAGCGGCTTGGCGTGCATGGCGTCCAGCATCTTGCGATGGCCGGCCTCGTCGCCGCAATGGCCAAAGATGCAATAGTCCAGCACGTGGGGGTGCAGCTGCGAGGCTGCCAGGGCGCACGCCGTCATGATGAATCCGTCCACGATAATGGCCATGTGCAGCTCGGCCGCGCGCAGCATGCCGCCTATGGCTGCCACCATCTCCAGCCCGCCGAAATGGGCTATCAGGTCTTCGGCCGATCCGTTGCCGCGGTAGTTCTTCACGGCTTTTTTCAGCACCTCGTATTTGTGCTTCACGCCCTCGCTGGGCAGGCCGCTGCCAGCCCCCACACATTCCTGCAGGGGTATGTGGGCAAACAGGTGCATCCACACGCTCGACGAGGAGGTGTTGGCCATGCCCAATTCGCCAAAGCTCACTATGTTGCACCCCTGTTGGCGGCAGGTGTCCACCTGCTCGGCCCCTATCGTCATGCAACGCTCCATCTCCTCGTGGGTCATGGCGGGGCGGTGGAGGTAGTTGTCGGTTCCTTTGCGCACTTTGCGGGCGTAGTATTCCACCATGGGGGCTGTGGCTTGCAGGTTGGGGTCAAAGTCCCAATCCACGCCCACGTCCACCACCTGCAGCACAAAATGGTGCTGCTTGCACACAAAGCTTATGCCCGCTCCGCCGCGTAGGAAATGCAGCAGCTGCTGGCGGGTCACCTCTTTGGGCGAGAAACTCACGCCCTCATCCACTATGCCGTGGTCGGCACAAAACACTATGTTGGTTGGCCTCTGCAGGGTGGGGGAGAGGGTCTGCTGGATCATGCCCAGCTGCAGGGCCACTTCTTCCAGCCGGCCCAACGATCCTTTGGGCTTGGTGAGGTTGTCTATCTTCTCGGCCAGCGGCTTGTGCCAACGCTCGTTGAGGGGGGTGATATAATATGGTATCATATATAGATTTCGTATAGATTGTATGCGATAAGGTTGAATGTGATGAGCGCCACCACCTCGGCCAGCTGCTCCAGCGCGCCCAGGCAGTCGCCCGTATAGCCGCCTATGTGCTTGTGACAGTAGTGTCTAAACCACCATAGCAGCCCGCCCAGCGGCAGCAACACCAAGCCGTAATACCAGCCGCAGCAGCCGCACATCACTCCCAGCGGCAGCAGGCCGAAGCCGATCAGCCCCGCCACCTCTTTCTTGCCCCAGGCGTGGTCGTTGGTGGCTATCTTGGCCGACCCATCGGTGCGGGCATAGGTGGAGCAGAAGATGAGGCTGCCCGAGGTCATGCGCGCCAGGGCGTGGTAGGTGGCAAAAAGCAGCACGAGGTTCCATCGGCTGAAATTCCATAGCATGTAGATGGCATACACTTTGGTGGCCAGCAGCATTATGAGCGCTATCACGCCATAGGAGCCTATGCGGCTGTCTTTCATGATGGCCATGATTTTTTCGCGGGTGTATCCGCCGCCAAATCCGTCGGCCATGTCGGCCAAGCCGTCTTCGTGGAAAGCCCCTGTGGCCAATATGCCGGCTGCCACGGCCAGCAGTATGCCCAGTCCGCGGCTCATCAGCATCCCCGAGAGGCTAACCGCGCCACATATCAGCCCCACCACTATGCCCACCAGCGAGAAATATCGGATGGCCTTGGTGGCATCGTCGGGGTGGAAATGCTTGATAGCCGGCGTGGGTATGCGGGTGTAGTAGGCCAGGGCTTTGAAAAATAGTTGCATCGGCTGTGGGGGGTTAGAAAGCGCTTTCTCCTTGGCCGCCTTGGCTGCTGCCGCTCTCTTGCGCCATGTTGGAGAGCTCCATTTTGCCAAAACGGAAGGTGAGTCGCACGGAGATATAGCGGCTCAGGGGTCGCCAGTTGCTGGTGGAGGTGTAGAAGGGGTTCTCGTTCTGCGAGTTCCAGCCGTTCAGTTTGAATATGTCGTGCACGTTGATGTCCAGGCTCATCTTGCGGTTCCAGAAGTCGGCATTCATGCCCACGTCCACTCCCTTGCGGGCGTCGGTGATGGTGAAGATGCTCTTGGTGGGGCTGCCGTAGTGGGCGTTGACAAAGAACTGGTAGTTCTTCCACAGCTTGGCCCAGGCGTTTAGGCGGAACTTGTAGCTCCAGTTGGGGTTTTGGAAGCTTTGGCCTTGGAAGGTGAAGTCTTCGTAGTCGTAGCGCAGGCTGCCGTTGAATCGCACGTTGAGGAAAGCCGTGGGGCGGTAGGTGACGTTCAGATCCAGTCCGGTGCTCCACGATTTGCCTATGTTCATGGGCATGGTGTAGCTCACCACGTGGCCATAGAAATCGCTATAGCGCACGTTGGCCAGGTTGCTGATGGCGTCGGTGCTGCCGCTGTAGTAGAGCTCGGCGCCGATGGAGCCGAATTTGAGGAAATACTTGTCCCATTGCAGCTCCACTTTCTGGTTGTAGGTGGGTCTCAGCTCGGGGTTGCCCCAGTTGCCAAAGTTGTCGAAGTTGTATTCTTTGTAGAGGGTCAGCTGCGACACGCCGGGCTGGCTCACGCGGCGGGTGTAGCTGAAGCTGAAGTTGTGCATGCTCTTGGTGCTGTAGCTCAGGTGCAGCGAGGGGGTGAGGGCGAAGAAGGTGGAGTCGATGTTGCACGCGGGCGCATCGAAATAAATCATCTCCTGCATGTCGGCGTTGCCGCGCAGGCCCAGTTTGGCGGTCAGGTTGCCAAAGCGGCGCTGGTAGGTCACATAGGCCGACAGGTTGTCGTTGGCGCTGTGCTGGTCGCTGCCGATGGAGTCGGTTTTGCCGGCCAGGTAGCCTTCCTCTATCCAGGTGCTGCGGCTCCAGGTGCGGTTGCTGCCCAAGTTGTAGCCCAGGCCGGCTTGCAGCTCGTTGGCCGAGCGGTGGTTGATGGTGTCGTGCTTGCCAAAGGGGAGGGTGTAGTCGGCCGAGAGGCCCATGTTGAAGTTGCGCCACAGGTTGTCCACGTTGCGCACGATGTCGTTCTCGGGGAAATAGGTGTAGTGGCGGTCGTGGTAGGTCTGTTTGTGGCTGTTGTATCCGTTGCCGTTCAGGTTCACGTTTATTTTGTGGCCTGTTTCCTTGTCAATCTTGTGCTCATACCATCCGCCGAAATAGCCGCCGCCGTTGGGCATGGCGCGCATGTCGGTCTGCTCCACACCCTCATAGGTGTAGTCGCCGGCGTTGGCGCCCAGCAGCTCTCGGCGCTCCGAGCGTCCCCACTCATAGTTGCTTCCCCAGTTGGGGTAGGCGCCATACCATGCGCCCAGCGAGTTGTTTTCGTCCAGGGTGTAGCTCAGGTGGCCGCCTATGTATGATTCCATGCTCTTGCGGTCGCTGGTGGAGTGGTATTTGTCAATGCGCGAGGTGTCGCGGTTGCTGTCCAGCATCACCGACGAGCCGTCGTACTCCGAGTTGCTGCGGTCGTAGCCAAAGTTGGCGTAGATGTTGAAGTTGAATTTCTCGTTGGCATAAACGTAGCTCACCCAGGGTTTCATCTCGCTCATCCAGATGTGCTGGTCGGGGCGGGTGGTGCCGTTCAGGCCAAAGCTGATGAACTCGTTGCGTTGCATTTTCTGGGTGGTGATGATGTTCACCACGGGTGTGCCGCCGCCATAGCGGGCCGAGGGGTTCGATATCACCTCGATGCGTTCTATGCTGTTGGCGGGCAGCATTTTGATGTATTGTTTCAACGCTTCGCCATCCATGTGGCTGGGGCGGTCGTTGATCCATATCTCCACGCTCTGGGTGCCGCGCAGGGTGATGTTTCCGTCGGCGTCAATCTCTATGCCGGGGGCGTTCTGCAGGGCGTCGCTGGCTGTGCCGGTTTGTATGCTGGGGTCGTCGGTGGTGTTGTAGATGTTCTTTTCGCCATCCATCGAGAAGAGGGGCTTCTCGGCCACCACGGTCACCTCGGCCAGCACGGTGCTGGATGACTTCACGTTGATGTCGCCCAAGTTGGTGTTGCTCTTGATGCTCACGGGGCGGAACAGTCTCTCATAGCCCACGCACGAGAAGGTGAGCAGGTAGTCCTTGGCGGCCACGTCGCGGATCACAAATTCGCCATCCAGGTTGGTGGTGGCTCCGCGTTGGAAGAGGGTGTCGCTTGTGCGGCACAGGGCCACATTGGCAAACGGTATCCGCTCGCCCGTCTTGGCGTCGCGGGCTGTGCCTTTCACGGTAAAGTTTTGCGCCATGCTCATCAGGGGGAGCATCAGCAGTAGTATGCATGCTTTCAGTTTCATCATTTATATATATTGCTATTTTTTCGCTGCCCTAATATCGTTTATTATTAATATTTATTGTGCGAGGGCGCAAATAATATATTGGAGAGCACCCAGCCGAGGGTGGTGTCCCCCCGCTGGGCGCTCGGCTGCGCTATAGGCTCACATGCACCCAGTCGCATCCGCCGTGTTTCAATCCTTCGGCTATCAGCTCGCGGTAGGGGAGCGAGCTGTATTTGATCATCAGGTAGAGGTTGAGGTTTTGAGTGCGGCTGTTGCCCAGGGTCACCAAGTCGGCGGCCAGGCCTTCGAGGTGGTGGCTGCGGGCAGCGCCGCCCACCAAGGCGTTCAGCTGCGGGCTGCGGTAGCCGCTGGTCACCACGATGGGCTTGCCCCATTGTTCGCGCATGGGGTCCAGCAGTTGGTCGGTCAGCCGGGTGAGGTTGCGCATCACCTGCGCCGACGGGGTGTTGTCCAAGCCCAGCCGCTGGGCCGTGGTAGAATGACATAATTCTCTAAGCGTGAAATATTTCATAATTTTCTCGATTGTGCTCCCTCATGCAGCTTGTCCACCACAGGACATTCGGCCCGATGGCTGCAAGTGTTTACGGCTTCGATGGCGGAGCGGAGTTTCTGCACCTCTTCTTGCAGGGGTTTGGCAATGTTTTCTCTAAATTCCTTGACATACTCTTTGCTCACATCAAATTCCTTCTGTTCGGCTTCGGCCTGGGCGGCGCGCACCTCTTGGCGGTATTTCTTGCCGCTCACCAGCCAGCCGCAGCTGGTCAAGAGCGATATGATGGCTAGTATTATTTCAATCATGGCTGAATGTTTTTTTGCGTTTAATGAATCAAAGCGGGCGTAGCCCGCTTTGAATTACTCTTCCTCATCGCCGCTTCCGCCAGCAGGTGGAGTATTGCTGCCACTAGTATTGCCAGTATTGCTAGTATTTCCAGTATTGCTAGAATCGCTAGTATTGCTAGAATTGCTAGAATCGCCAGCCCCATTAGCCACCCCTCCGTTGCCGCTTGCGCCCAGCAGATTGCTGGCCTTCTTGAGCGAGGCGCTCAGGTTGAGGCTGGCGTTGCTCAGGGTGCCGGTGGCGCGGGCGCGCAGCTTCACCCCGCTGATGTTGCCCGAGGTGCTGAACGCCTCCTCCGACAGGGCACCCTCCTTGTTCTTGATGCCGCAGCTGAAGATAGCCAGGTTGTCAATCTTCACATTCTTGCCCTCCAGCAGCTGCTCCTTGATGCATTTGACCATGGCCTTCATCACACCTATGCACATGGCCTCCGAGAAACCAGAGTTGTGGTCCTCCATGTGGCGCGCCAGGCCGGCCAGGTCTATGGTCTCCTCCACCACGGGGTGGGCATAATACTTGCCGTAGGCCGCATTGGCCCGGCAGTTGTTTCTTTTTACTACGTACTTGATCATTTTTTTTGTTGTTTAAAGATTTGTAAAATTGATTTCGGTTGCAAAGATACAGCCTTTTTTCGGCTCGCCTAGCCGATGCCATACGTTGCCGCACCATGGCAGCGCATTGGGTGCAAAAAGGGGCGTTCCTTGCCACATTTCAGCCCTCCGGGGGCTGCGCGAAACGCCCCAAAATGCGCTACGGCTGGCCGAATTCCTCCAAAATCAGCCGTGCCTGACGCGGGGTGAAAAACTTGTTAGTCTTCTGGTAGCCCGTCTCGGCTAGGGCCTGCAGCAGCGGAGGGTCTTGGTTGATCCATGCCATCAGGTGGTTCACAGCCACATGGGGCGTGGAGTGGGGGAAATACATCAGCGCCAGCTCCTTCTTGGACATGGCCTTGGCGAGATCGGAAAGCAATGGTTTGTCGGTCATAAAGCAATGGTTGTTGAATCGTTAAACAATGGTTTCGGCTGGCTCGCATAGAGGTCGGCAAAATCCTTGTAGCCCTTGGGCAGCTGGTGGCGCACCAGGGAGGGCAGCACCTCCTGCAGCCGCATGAAAAGAATCTCGCCGGGCGCGTCCTGGTCGGGACACATGTGGAACGCCACCGGCCCCACCTCCTCGCCTCCGGGCAGCCGCCCCGCCGCCAGGGCTTGCAGCAGCTCGCGGTCGGCCTTGGAGAGGAGCGTGGCGCTGGGAATGGCAATGGCCTTGCGCCCCGCCGACAACATGGCCCAGCAGTCGCTGCACCCCTCGGTGATCCACAGCTCGTCGGCCCCGCGCAGCCGCGCCAGCACAGGCAAGTTGTAAATGCCGCAACGGCTCCCCTTGGGGAACCGAAACCGCGGCGCCCCCTCGGCAGCCGACAGCCGCCTGTTCTGCACCCCTATGAGCCGCCCCTGGGCCGAGAAATAAGGCGTCTGCAGCCAGTCCACCCCCGCGCGGTCGCGCCACGAAGTGAGCCGGCACCAGCGCACCACCCGCGGGTCGATCCTCCGCTGGCCGAAGAGGAACTCCTGCGCCGCCGCCGACAGCCACGGGCGGGCAAAGAAACCCTCGTAGCGTCCGGCATCGAACACGGGGGGCGCCGCCTCCCTTGCCTCGGGCCGCGGCGATGGCGGCATGAGGCTGCTCCCCTGGGCCAGCCAGCGGCAGGCCTCGCCAAAATCGAGCCTCAGATGGCGCATCACCAAATCGATACTATTGCCGTGGGCATCGCACACAAAGCAGCGGAAAGCGTTGCGCCGCGGGTCGAACGAGAGGCTGGCATGATGGTCGTTGTGGAAAGGGCACAAAGCCTTGTGGCGCTCCACCCGCAGGCCGAGCCGCTCGGCGACCCCCTCAATCGGGAGGTCGCGGAGCCTTTTAATCTCGACACTATCCATCACTTGGCACGATTAAGGTAAAACTCGGTCTTGGAATACTGGCCCGAAGCCTTATCGAATACGATAAACTTGCGAAACGTCCATTGATACAGCTGGTTGGCAGTACCCTCGTCGCTCTTGCCCATCTTCAGGCGCAAGGCTGAGAGTTGGGCCTCGCAGAAGGTGTTGGGCAACTCGTCCAGCAGGTTCTTGGGGCCGCGGCGCTTAACGTCTTCCTGCGCATCGGCCTCGCGGTTAAGCAAGTCGGCAAACACTTGCATCTTGCTCCAGATGTCGTGGTACACAAGCCACTCCACCATCTCGCCCATGGCCTTGGTCCAAGACTGGTTGTTGAGCACCCACATCACGCAGCCTGCTTTCCATGCGCTCACGATGGCACGCTTGGAAATATCCCACAGCACATCGTCGTCGGCCAGGTCTGCCATCTGCGCCATATCCTCGGCCAGCTTATCGGCCAGCTTGTTCAGCGGATTGATGACAAATCTTCCAGTACTGGCCTCCAGGCGCACCAGATACTCGTCCAGACGACGGTAGAAATCGTTGCTATATCGGCCTTGGCGCGGGATGCGGCCGTCGCGAGAAGTGCGTGCCTTGTAGGAAAATACCACGCGGCCAAAGGTGCCGTTGAAGAGGTCGTTCTTATAAAACTGTCGTGTGGCATACGGCGTTGACGAGATGGTAATATTGGCGCGCAACACGGGATTTCCGCACACGCCATCGGCCGTGGCCCTGAGAGCGCCAGCTCTTTGGCAGTCGAAGATGTTGCGCAGCATGGTGCTCACCTGGCGGTGACCGCCGCAAAGCTTGTCGGCCATCTCCACCTCCTGAAGGTTGAGGTATTGGGTCAGTCCGCCCTGCACCTCGCAAGCCATGGCATTCTGCAGAAAGGCAGCCGAAGTGCAATCGTTAGGCGGGAACAGAAAAGCCACATCGGGTCGCACGGGTTTTTCCTTATTGGCAGAACGGCTCTTCACCTGCTTCTGCCACGCCACAAGCTTCTGCAACTCGGCCTCGTCGTGGCTGCGGAAATCTCGGCAGATGGCCTCCACTAGATTCGACAACTGACCCTTGTTGCAACCCGAGTCGGCGCAAAGATTGGCCAACATGCCGGCGGTTGACTTCCACGAAAAGTCGGGGTACTGGAATTCGGTGTTTCGCACATGAGCCCCCAAAATGGGAAAAACCATCGGAATCAAAGGCTCATACATATCCTTCGACACCTGAGAAAGGAGCAGCTTGAGGCATTCTGTGCCTCTGCCCAAGGCGGGCATCTCGGGTGCAGTCTTTTTAGAAATATCGTAACGCATTATCTTTTTGCTTTTTAAAAATTACTTTAGGTAGGAATCTTACAATTATAGTTCTTACAATTGTTCTATGGCGGGCACACATGCCTCTTGTAATCACTATAACTATTTATTTATTAATTAATTAAATGAGTATTATAGAGGGTGCGCGGTGGCATTTCCTATACTGTAAGAATAATAAGTGTAAGATTCCTTACCATCACTTATTTCACCACAAAGCCCTCCATCGCCTGGCAGATCTCGTTCATCACCCCTATGGCAAAGCCGTTCAGGTCGAAACCGGGGTGGAGATGGATCAGCTTGATGTTGAGGCGCAGCTGGCCATCCTCTGGGCGTAGCGTCAGGGAGATGTAGCGGCCATCGAACACGCGCATGTTGCGCTTTTCAGCCGTTGGGTTGGCTTTCTCTACAAAGTCATACGCCATCTCATCCTTCACCACCAAGGTGCCGCGATAGGCCTTGCCCTCCACGGGCAGCGCATCGTGCTGCAGCTGAGTAGTCACATCGATGCATAAATTCACATTCTTCTTCATGCAGCACCCCCTTTCTGTCGAAGCGTTTGCCACTTGTGGTATTCGTGGCCGAAAGGTTCCACCTGCTCGGCCTTCATCTGGGCGATAATCTCGCCGATAGCGCGCGGAGCGTCATATCTTTTTGCCCCTGCCCTATGTGTTTGGTTGCAACTTGCCTCTTCTTGATTCCCTAGAGGGGTTGCTCTTTTAATATAGAAAGACATGTTCTATGTCCTTTCCGACGGTAACCTCTGGTTCAGGAGAGGGCGTCTAAAAACAGTTGGTAATCTGAACCAGCCTCCGGTCTTCGTTTGGCACTAAAACCTCCTGTTTTTTTGTTGTCCAGAATCTGAAAACTCTTGGTGTAATAAAAAAGCACCCAGAAGTCTTGAAGATGTCTGATTTCTGAGTGCAAAATTACAAGGTTTCCCCAACATTGGAAGAAACCTTAAACTTAGCCTAAACTTGAGACTAATTGTTAAAATTGATTGATGAAATATTATCTAATGTTCTGAATCGTATATGATTGTGGTATGTAGTGGCACTAATAATTAAGACCAAAATTTCCATGGTCTTTGGTATCCGATAGCTTTATGTAATCTTTAGCTCTATTGTTTTGTTGGCCTTGCATTACTAAATATCGGCTTATTTCTTCTCTTGAAGTAATAATTATTTGAATTTTGCGTAAGTTGTTGGCTCTTATGATTAAAGCAAATTATTTTGGTGGCTTTATTTGTCAATCAACATTCCTTCCAATAGTATTTGACTCTTGTGAAAAAATAGTATCGGAAACTAGGTTATTGAGTTCTGTTGTTGCTCTTCAGATCCTCTTCCGTTGCCTTCTTTAGCAATTCTTCAATATGACGTTCGTAGCGGTTGTTGCTTCGTGCATTTGCTATAAAAGGACTTGGGTCTTTTATGTCGAGGTTGCCAAAAGTAGCTGAAAGATGTTCCATAACTTGCTTTTGGGTTGCTTTGTTCCCGTCAGCACGTTCAAATGCACCTAATTTCTGCATCACATGCATAATCACACAAACCTTCTCCTTCCACCCGTCAGCAAATCGTAATGAATGATTAGTGCCTTCTCCTTCCGAATTTATTCCTAGAACAATTGCAATTTCAGACAGACAATCCTTCAAAATATCAGCTACTCGAAGAAGTATGCTATCTGAACTTTCAAATTTTTCCAAAGATTTAATAATGTACTGATAAGCATAATATTTGTGCATCTCGTCATTATAGTCATTATCGTTCTGGTAGTATTCTCGAATTTTCAGAGTTTTCCCTTTTAATAAACGGATTTGGTCATATGTCTTATATATTGCATTAAAGAATGAACAGACTTCGTTTTCGCTCTCTAAGAATTCCTTTTCGAATGTTTTATACCATTGATAATTGAAATCATCATCTAGGTAATCGTCCAGCGATGCTTTAGGATAATCATCCCTTTGCCGAGAAATCGCTTCTTTAATCTTAGTGCTATTGGGATAGCAGTCAATAGGTATAGCTTCTTTATGTAAAGAGTTATACTCTGTTCCAAGATGTAACATGAGATAACCGAAAGATTCGTCTTCTTTGATTATTTCAAATAGTAAACCTCGTATCTGTCGAGAAATGTCCTCTTGTATTTCGCCAGAGTATGTGGTTAATTTAGGCTTTGATTCCACATAAACACTACGTTTTTCATACAGTTCTTGTAAATACAGGAATTCTTGTAGATGAAGATCAGCGGATAACTTTTTTTCGTAATATTCATCTGTGGCTGATTTGTTCTCACGCAAAGGAAGCAAATCGTTTAGTATACCAAGAAGTGTTTCAAAATGAATTGATTCTTGGTATTGGAGATAGAGTTTTTCTTTTGCTCTCATTGTACTTCGTCCCAATTAATTGAATTTAATAATTGCCTCCATTCCGACAATGCCATTATAGCGGTTTTGTCTGCATAGTGCTTGTATAGAATTTCATATTCAGCAAAAGGCTTACCTGTTGTGTGCGCTTCCTTTAATTCTTTTAAGATAGCAGGATTTTTTATTGCAACAATCTTGCCCGTCCCATCAAAAATGTCATCAACATCTATACTAAACAATTCTTTATGCTCTGCATCGATTGAAGAATCTGAATTAGTAGTTGTCTCGAATTCGTCAGGTGTATTAAGTGAAAAATAATCCTCTATGTACATTAAGAATTCTGCAAGTAACGACATGGGTATCACCCATACGAATTCTCCGTTTTTAAGATTGCATCTGGTGGGTATTTGTTTTTCTTTTGCCTCGCGTTGAGCATTCAGCCTGCAGTAGAAAGAAAGATTCTTCTTTGTGTTAAGTCGTTCTTTTGTGCTTATTGGATTCCAAATCACAAACACTTTATTAATTAAATCAAAACCCATCAGTAAAAATGGACGTTTTGATGCCTTAATCTTGTCAAAATAATTACGCTTAGGAAGCTGGACTCGTGTCGATTCATTATTATTGGTATAACAGACATCGCCAATAGGCTTTAGAAATACCGTAAACACCCGATTTTCCACAACTAAAAGCATTGGGTTATCCCCTTCGATTCTACAATGGGTAGAAGAGTGTTTCAGACTCTCTTTAAGTATCGACTTTATTTTCTTGCTACCTAGTCGTGGCATTTTAGAATAAGGATTTGTACAATGAACTACTAGTCACTAATGTCGAATCTGAATTGATGGTTTCTACACCTTTCAAGTCAGAAGTGAAAGAAACCTCGCTTACGCCATCTGGCACATCTGCGTAATCTATGTGCGGAATGGATCTCGCTTCGTAGTATTGAAGAGTGTCGCATGCAGTTACATAATCAAAAGCCAATGAAAAGAATGAGTTCGATTCCGTACCAATGATTCTTGCAATGCCTTTTATCAACTTTAACTTGGTTTGAGATGAACTTATTCTTGCTTGCAACTTGTCGTAAAGATTCTTGATGCTAAGCCCGGTCTCAGATAAGTCTGATGGACGAACAATAATTGAAGCTATCACAAGGTTAGAACTCTTAGAAGGGTTTACTAGTGATGCGATAAATTTTGCTTAACTATATTTATTTATTTAATATTTAATCATTTATAAGCGTTCTTTGATTTTTTGATTTGAAAATGATTGAGTAATTTTGCAGCCAAAACTGCAGAATTATGAATATCGGCAAATATATCTTCGCTCAGATCATTGACTTCATACCTCGCTATCAGTTCGACAAACTGGTAAAGAAGTACAAAGGTGACTGGCACGCAAAGGATCTGACATGCTATAATCAGTTGCTCCATCTCCTGTTTGGACAGATTACAGGATGTGATTCCATTCGTGATATTTGCTTGTGTCTTGAAGCTCACGACAGAAGTATTTATCATCTAGGAATACGCAAGTCTGTTAACCAATCCAATCTGTGCCGTGCTAATGAAAAAAGAGACTACCGCATCTACGAAGAGCTTGGTATGTATCTCATCGGCATCGCCCGACCAATGTTCTCAAATACAAAGGTGGCAGAGATAACGATAGATAATGTTCTCTATGCTCTTGACTCTACGACTATCTCAACAAGCATTGTCCTGGCAGCATGGGCTTTGGGCAAGTACAGCAAGGGTGCAGTCAAGATGCATACTCTGTTGGATCTTCGTGGAAGCATTCCTGCCAATATCCATATCACAGATGGTAAATGGCACGACAGTAACGAGCTGGATGAGATTGTGCCTGAGCCACTTGCGTTCTACATGATGGATAAGGCATACGTCGATTTCCTTGCATTGTATCGCTTTCATAAAGCTGAAGCTTATTGGATTAGCCGCCCCAAAGACAATATGAGGTACGAGGTCATAGACCATCGCCATGACTTTGATCCAAGCACAGGAATCTGCGGTGACTTTACCATAAAGCTTACTACCCACAAGTCGAAGAAACTCTACCCAGAGCTTATCCGAATGGTTACTTACCATGACTCGGAAACAGGTAATGATGTGGAGTTTATCACCAACAACTTTGAGATCAGCGCCCTTGAGGTTGCTAATCTCTATCGCCATCGGTGGGATATTGAGGTTTTCTTCAAGTGGATAAAACAGAACATCGTAGTGAAGACCTTGTGGGGATACTCAGAGAATGCAGTACGTACTCACCTATGGGTGGCCATCATTGCATATCTGATAATCGCCAAAATCAAAGCTGACTATAAAAGTCCGTATTCAATTACTGAAGTGGCTACGTTGATAAGAATCTCAGCACTCGAAAGAGTTGATTTGAGAGACCTCATCACTAAGCCAAAGGACTCAATCATTCAAAACCAAAATGTCAAAGAACTCACTTTATTTGATGAATTTTAATAACAGTGCGATTTTATCGCATCAGTACTAAGAAGGGTTTAATTGTCCGATAGAAAAAGAATGCTTTCTTTCTTCACCAGCTGTACTCTTTACTTCAATCTTATCTTTACCATGAGTAAAGTCAAATTTTTCATTAGGATTCCTATGCCATGCCTCAATCAGCATTTCAGGCATGCAACTTTGCTCTATAACAAGTAATTCGCCCCATAGGCCTTTTACCTTGTTTTCGTCATGTTTGTGGCTTGGTGAGAAGATACTTATGAGGGAATCAAACTCAACGGCAAGGTTTCGGCTTGTTGGGATGGCAGGGAGATTGTCTATGATTTGTAGTACAATGGTGATAAAATATATGTGTAAAGAGTCGCCAGTACGTCGTAATGACAAGACGCAAAATGATTGTTGCCGGTCTACACCATTTTCGCAAATTGTACATGGTGTGTCATAGCATACGTCAAGGTACTCCATTGGTGTGCTTTTAGGATGTCCCTCTTTGCTGTCTGAACTTATGTAAAACTCAGGATAACCTTCTGTGGTTTTCCCCAGTTTGTGGTTAGTCCCCTCTATCGCTACAACATTGGTCGCATTGTTATGAGGGGGGGACAACTTGACAAATTCCTTGTATAATGCATCAGACGATACTTTCATACTCTTCTTCTATTTCTTTAAACAGTATATCGATATCTTTTACCTCTTGATTGTTAGTGCAATAAGCCGTGCTTAATTTCTTTGGGTAGTTTATTGATAACGTGTAGGCAGTTGGACGGTTGGGATAACAAGGTTCTAATTCAAATTTGTACAACTGAATTGTTATGGTGTCCTCAGACATTTGTACATGCTGATCTCCAGGATAGATAGAGCCATCTGTGGCTTTGCCTGTATAGAATGTTGATTCTATTTTGGCTTTTTTGGGGTCAAATGAGCGATGCATCGGATTACCTGCGTATGCCATCTGCATGAATTCTACATGATCAATCTTACAACCCGGCCATGATGAGAGATACTTAATATAGCGGATGGTATTATCTCTACGAACCGCTTCTTCAACACTTGCGAATTGGAAATCAAGTAAGAAATCTACGGCTTCATCAATTGTCAAATTCCAAACACGATGTTCTCGCTGCTTTGTTGTGTTCGGATATAGGATGTGTGATATCGTTTTCGTCTGTTCCAGCTTTTTGAGGAATGCGTTGGAAATTGTATTGTTATGCTCAATGACTTCTGGAGAGTCAAATGCCTCCATTTTGCAGTTGCCAGCCATAGTTGTCTTGACAATATTGGATGGTAAAACATTTTTACGGCATTGCCTCAAATTAGGAGAATTCATTAAGGTATGACCTGCTTCTTTTAAAGTGTCAGATTTCTTTAAAATTGTACGTAACTCCTCTTCGGTGTCAACATAATCAATATAGTTTTTAATTGACTGTTCTGGGAGGTAGACGCGACACGATTTTATGTAATTCATCTTGTATCCAAAAAACCTACATCTCTGTTCTATGGTGTCTGCGGTTGCCACACCAACTGTATGGCGAGGCATATATGTTGTGCAAAGATTGTTAATGGTGAACCCTCGATTAAGCAATTGGGCACCAAAGAGAATATGCATAGAACCAAGGCTCCAATCAATTTCTTTCTCACCATCTTTCTTGCTATTTACAAAATGTAACTGACAGTCATTAATGGCATCGTTGAGGTATGGAAGAACATCTTCAAATGTAGGCCTTTCATCTTCCTTTATGTATTTAATCACCTCAGGGTATATTTTGTCTTTGAGTTCTGCGATAATTCTGCGTCTACCATCATGACCTTTTGGTTTAAGTAGATATTTTGAGTACCTCTCTAATTCATCTTTAACCCAATCTCTAAATTTAGCACTCGATTTTACTGGATTATCTGGGTGTATCATCATCGATAAATACTGCATCTTTTCTTGTAGGTGTACGAGTATGGCTGTTGTCATCACATGAAACCAGAGGGCTTCATGAAGACTTGGCGGCATTTTATTCAAATCATTTTTTCGTTCATGATACGCCTCCTTATTGGGGATTTCTTTGATTAATGAACCACCTACCACATCAGCTGGCTCATTCCTGAAAAATAGTTTTCCTCCAGTGTAAGTTCTGCCAGGTGATAGCACAGTATGAGATTTGGGAGAGAGAATATCGTCGATACTTATTAGTATTTGAGCTTGTGGTGTTGCTGTGTATTGAACATAAGAATGGCCAGATAAGGCAAGCCTCAATTTTAGGATTGACTCATATGTAGGGGACATTTTGAATTCGCCAGTCTTACTATTTTGGTGGCCATAGTTGTTTAATGATGCTTGATCGGCTTCGTCATCAATAATAATAACGGTTTCGCCTTTTAATGCATTTCGAAATGTTTCTGTGTTACAAACATCGGTAAGTCTATCAATATGGTTATAATGCTTTAGGATGGGTATCAAAAGAATTGGCTTTTTGCTTAGAAGCATTCCTTTTCTGATGTTGTCAGCCATCTGTTTATCCTCTTTTATCATGCGATAATGATGTGAGTCTTGATCAAACAAGTCTGTTCTAAGTCTATCATAGGTTTGTTCGCAAAGATTCTTTGCAGAACCAGCTAGGTAAATGATTAGCCTGTACCCATTATCATGTGCCATGGCAGTTAGGGCTGTAAATGACATGGTTTTCCCGCTTTGGACGTAGCCAAAGGCCAAATGTGTTACTGGCTTAGCCTTTGTGTCATCGTGCTTATTGCAGAAACTAAGAATATGGGCAGTTTCACTACGAAGATTGGTAAGTTCTTCATCTTTCATGCCCTTGTATGCAGCAAACGATTCAAATAGATCGCCTGATTGGTTAATGACTTGCAATGGTTTATTCCTAGGTTGCGGTTTTGTGATTGTGGTACTCATATGTTATAATTTTCCAAGGATTTGGTTAAATCTATCTACCATGTCATCAACATCATCACATTGATGACAAAACTTAGAAACAGCCAATGCCATAAGCAAACGTACAGTACTCTGCCCCGAATTCTTTAGTGGATAGGTTTCAAAAAATTTGTGGTTGCAATTAACCATGCATTTCAAAATTTTTGACTCCTCCTCAGTTGTGTCCAGCCAGAACAAATCTTCGCCTTCATTCACAAAGTTAACAACAAGAGTATATCGTTCGTCCTTTATTTCATAAGTCTCTTTTATGCTTTCATTAATAATTGGCTGAGACTCCACCTCTGGCTGTTTGGCCGGCTTTTCATTTATGTCAATGCTGATTGGCTTTTTGTTTTCTTTGTGCTTACTAACTAGTGTCTTGACCTCTTTTTCGATATCCTTCTTTCGGTAATTGTCACCCTGAGTTAGCAGGTCGTATTCACCGACTTTCAGCATTTTGCGAATATCTGGCATGATGGAATCGAGTTCATCTGTGTCAATGATTTCGCTTTTGTCATGAGACACCTCAAATCCTTCAAGGAACATTTCTCCAAAAATGCGTTTAGCACGAGGACTACTAGCTGTTGCACTTACAATCTCCTTAGGCTCATAACAACTATTTTCATCTTCACCTTTGATTACTCGACCTCTTCGTATCAGAACTATACCCCTCTGTCGTTTGCTCATCTGTTCGAGAAGACCTACAAAGCCATGAATTCGGTATCTGCCCATAATCAGCCCCGTGTCGAACTCAACTTTCCATTCGAGGGATTCTCCCTTTGGCGTGGCATAATATGGAGCGTTCAGTACCTCGTATTCTTCAAATTTTAGCAAATCACCATTAATACGGATCTCTACTTCGTCATTTCTTAAGAACTCTCGATAAATACCACTAATATCCTCTTGGATTTTGAGTAATTTGGTTTGGGCTGGGGAATTGTGAGTTGGGTTTGTAATCTCAATCGTTGTTCCGTGCTTCCACGAATCAGCCTCTATTTCATCGTATGGCAATGATGTGAGATTGTTTTCTGCAACTTTTTTGAGATCAAATGTTAGGTCACGCATAAGTGGTTCGCCTAATGCGGAAGATACTACTCTCCATGTATCCCCCAACCATAACGCAGCATCCTTCATTCCCATACCAAACTCATTCATGCCTTTATCGTATTCTGGTTTGTGAGCAGGTTCAAATGCTGCCTGGTAGGCGTATTCGGATATGCCCGCGGCGTTATCTTTGATGGTGATTTTAGAGGTTTTCTTATCAGCCCATTCAATATTAATATCAATTATCAATTTGTAATTTGGATTGTTCTCAAAAAGGCGCTCCTTGTTTTGTTGATAGGAGCCTATGGCATTATCAATAAACTCACCTAATGCATGTGGAACGGTGTTAGGACGTGTTTTGTATGTGTTGTAAACACTTGCATTTAGTTTGATGCTTGTGTATTTCTTGTGGTCACTCATGATTCAGGAATTTTTCAGCGATTAATCTTACAATTTGAACATTCACGGCATTACCCAAAGCTTCGTAGATGCGTGTATTGGAAAGTTTGAATTCATCTGTTCCAAAGTGGATATTATCCATACCTTGCAATGATGCAGCCTCCTTTACACTTAGGTATCGACCTTTGCTTGCATCTTTTGATCCTTTTCTTGGTGTGCCTTTTATCCACGGAAGAATCGGTATTTGTGTACCGACAAGGTTAAGGGCTGGAGCAAATGTCGGTAGTTTTACTCTGATTCCAGAGGCTCGGAATTGTATTAATTTGTCTTCCAGCGTATATTCTGCATCCTTGCCACAATTCCATTCAAATTTAATATGGCTATTCTGCCAATTTTTTATTTTCTTTAGCCAGGGGTTCAACCAATCTTCATTTTGTTTTACTATTGGTGCGTTAACTTTTTATTATCCATTGTTAAATATTTGACAATAAATA
>JAKSMP010000029.1 GCA_024400505.1 Bacteroidales bacterium
CCATGGGTCTTGAGCATTTCCGCACCCCCGTCAGCAAGGGTATCGAAATCATCGAAGCCCTCCGTGGCCACACCAGCGGCTATGCAGTGCCCACTTTCGTGGTTGATGCTCCTGGTGGCGGTGGTAAGACTCCCGTTATGCCCAACTACGTCATCTCCCAGAGCCCCAACAAGGTTATCCTCCGCAATTTCGAAGGTGTTATCACCACCTACACCGAACCCCGCGAGTATCACGAAGATTGCCACTGCGAGGCTTGTGAGGCACAGCGCCGCATCGACGAAGGCGTGGCATCGCTCCTCGAGACCGACCGCATGGCTCTCGAACCCAGCCACCTTATGCGTCATGAGCGTAACAAGAAATAAGTTACTATTATCATAATATCGGCGGGTGGCACACCCGCCGATATTTTTCTTTTCACCATCCATTTCATCACCAATTCCATTATGCGCAGGGCTCTAGTCCTTTTCATGCTGCTCTTTGCCACACTCGCCTCTCGTGCCCAGGTGGCAGGCCTTAGCTCCTATGCGGTGCTGGATATGCCTTCCTTGGCTCGCACCGCTGGACTGGGATTCGACTTCCTCTCCATCCCCGACAACGATATTGCTGTGGCCATGGACAACCCATCCCTCATCACCCCTGCCATGCACAATCAGTTGGCCATCGGCATGGTCAACCTCTATACTGGTGCCACCTTTGGCTCGGCTTCCTATTGCCACCACTTCAAGCAGTTGGGCACTTTCAGTTTTTCGCTCCAGTTTGACAGCTATGGCCGTTTCCAAGGCTACGACCAGCAGGAGCAATTCACGGGCAGTTTCTCGGCTGCCGACTATGTTTTCTCCATCGGATGGGGTCGAAAGATCGACGACCACGTCGCCATCGGAGCCAATTTCAAGCCCATCCTCTCTCACTACGAAGACTATTCCGCCCTTGCCTTTGGCATCGATTTGGCGGCCACATATCACACCCTTGATAACTCGTTTTATGCCACCCTCATGGGACGCAACATCGGTGCCCAGATACTCACCTTCTATGGCTCCACCGAAACTCTTCCCTTCGAAATCTCTGTGGCTGGTTCCTACAAGTTGGAGCGTGCCCCCTTCCGCCTCATGTTTGCCATCACCGAACTTCAGCGGTGGCAGCTTGCCTACGAAGACCCCTTCAATCCCACCACCACCACCGACCCATTCACCGGCATTGTCACCACCCAATCGCCTTTTGCGCAATTCCTCGACAACGCCTTCCGCCATCTCAATGTGGGCATCGAACTCTCCATCCGTCAAAACTTCTATGCCACCTTGGGCTATAGCTATCGTCAGATGGTGGAGATGCGTGCTGCCGAAACCTTCAACCTCTCTGGTTTCTCCTTCGGTTTTGGCGTCAACGTCAAAGGCTTTAAGCTAGCCTTCTCTCGCAACAACTATCATCTGGTTCAAGCCCCCAACTTTATTTCGGTCACCACTTCTCTCGAACGCTTTTTCCGTCATTAATCATCCCTCGTTTATGCCTCAGCTAGTCATCAGCACTCATCACGACCCCTACACCAATATTGCTGTAGAGAATTATCTCCTCAACCACTATGGCCAAGGCCAGGTGATTCTATATCTTTGGGCCAATCAGCGCACAGTGGTCATTGGGCAGAATCAGAATCCTTTTGCCGAATGTAATGTGCAGCAGCTCGAGTCTGATGGCGGACATCTCATGCGTCGCCGCACAGGTGGCGGAGCCGTGTTCCACGATTTGGGCAACCTCAATTTCTCCTTTATAGTGCCCCAGGAGCAGTACTCCACCGCCAAACAGTTCTCCGTTCTGCAGCGTGCTGTGGCCTCTTTCGGCCTTCAAGCCGAAGTGAGTGGCCGAAACGACCTTCTTTGCCAAGGCCGCAAATTCTCGGGCAATGCATTCGCTCGTGGCGGAGCCAACCGACTCCATCATGGCACCATTCTCATCAAAACCGATGTGGAGGTGCTGCAGCGATACCTCAAAGTGAAGCCCGCTAAGTTGCAAAAGCATGGCGTGGCCTCCGTCCAGTCGCGTGTGGTCAACCTTTCCGAGCTCAATCACGCTATCACAGCTCAGTCCATCGTTCGGCCTCTGATAGATGCTTTCGTTCAAGAATATGGTGAGCCTCTGGAGCAGATCCCCTTTGAGTCGTTGCTCGCCATCCCGCAGGTAATGCAGCTTCGCGACAGCTTTGCCAGCCACGAGTGGAAGTATGGCCGTTGGCTCCAATTCCAGGCGCAACATTCCGCCCAGTTCTCTTGGGGTGGGGTAGAGGTGTCTGTGGTGGTTGACGAACCCTCGTCCACCATCACCTCTGTGCAGATAGCCTCCGACTCGCTCTTCCCCGACACCATCGCCCTTGCCGAGCAGATGCTCACCGGGGCCAGCACCCAGCAAATGCCGTCATTCCCCGCCACCAACGAAGTCTCCCATCAGATTCTCAGCGACATTTGCTCACTCCTTTATTCATGACAAAAACCACATCCATGATAATGAAACGTCTTTTACTTGCCCTCGTTATTGCATTGATTCCTTGTGTTGCCTTGGCTCAGGTGTCCAACAAAGGTATCAAAGTGCCCTCCTTCTTCACCGACCTCTCTTCGGCGCGCAAGTTTGAGCGCGACTTCAAGCGCGTGCTGCCTTATCACGATGTCAAGCATCACTTCACCGTCACCAAAGTGGGCATCAACACCCAATATCGTTATGCCACCATGACGCTGGTGATGGACCAAGGCTACAAATTCTCACTTGAGAAGACTCCCTATCTTCAATTCTTGGTCTCCAACACCCATTGGGATGTGCGCGACCTCACCCATCTGCTTTTCGATGTACGCATGACGGTGCACTCTTCCGAGGTCGATATCAAGGACAAGACCAAAGGCCAGGGCAACTGCTCTGTCACCATCACCCTCGACGACATGCGCCAAGCCCTTGCCGACCCCGAGTATGTGGCCGGTAGCCAATACCTTGCCGACTACTGCCGTTGGGCCAAGCGTTCCCTCCCCATCACCACCGGCGAAGGCGAGCGTTGTATCGATTTCAACTACGATCGCAACAAATCCCTCACCACCATTACCTTCGATTACGAAGACTCCATCTGGTCCGACATCAAACAATATATCCTCGACAACTACGACCGCATCCGCGAGATCCGTGCCCTCAACTATCTGATGGATACAACCAACCAGTTGGTCAACTGTGCCCAGATAGCTGGTGTCACCATCCGTCATCTCTATTGTTCGCGCTCTCGCACCGATTCCTTGGAAATCAACATCGCACCTTGGATGTGGCCACACTATGCCCAGCTTCTCGACCAGCAAAAACAAGAGTCGGCCAGTCAGCTTCTCTATCGTCAGTTCAACCAATTGTCCTTGCCCCTCGTTGTTGACTCTGTCACCACCCTTGTGGCAGCGTCCTACGATACAGTCAACCACCTGTTGACCCAGCTCTATGAAGTGCCGGAGCTCGTCATCTTCCAGATGGAGAAAAACACCGCCCGCTATCGTCAGGCTCTTTTCCTTTCGCTGGCTAACGAAGATTTCCTTGAAATGCTGCCCCTGCTCATCGAAACTCGCTCCTCGCTCACCTATGCCTATCGCTCTCGCCGCAGTGCCGCTCCCATAGAGTTCACCTATTCGCCCGAAGAGCTTGAACTGCTGGCCCAGTAATCTTATGGCCAACCCTCATCCCATCATTAACACAAAATCTACAATGAAAAAACAATACAGACGTGGTTTGCTGCGTCTCTTCCTGCTCCTGCCGCTGCTGCTTGTGTCCTGCGGCCATCCCAAGCATAAATCCAATGCTCAACGTGCTGTGCCTGTTGGCGTGGTGTTGGCTGGTAGTCCGGCTGAAGGGGAAGTGGCCACGCCCAGTTGCGAGTATGTGGGCACCGTTGAAGAAGGTTCCGCCTCCACCATCGGCTTTGCCACATCGGGACGGGTGACGGCTGTATATGTCAAAGAAGGACAGACCGTGAGTGCCGGCCAGCTGCTGGCCGAAATTGATAACACCACGGCTCAAAACTCATACAAAGCTGCCCAAGCCACCCTCCATCAGGCGCAGGATGGCTATGACCGTGCCAAGCTGGTGTATCAGAAAGGTAGCCTGCCCGAAGTCAAATGGATAGAAGTCAAAACCCAGCTCGACCAAGCCCAGTCTTTGGCCGAGGTGGCCAAGAAAAACCTAGATGATTGCAAGCTCTATGCCCCTTGCAGTGGCACCGTGGCCGACCGCAATCTCGAAGTGGGCAGCAATGTCACCCCTTTCCAACCTGTGATGCGACTGCTCAACCTGGGCATGTTGGCTGTAAAAGTGAGCATACCCGAAGGTGACATCGCACAAATCACCAATGGCATGGCTGCCCTTGTGACAGTAACAGCCTTGGACAACCTGGTGCTGCGTGCCGTGGTTGACGAGCGCAATGTGAGTGCCGACCCTCTGTCGCATAGCTACATGGTTCGCCTGCGTCTGCAAGGCACTGCTGGCAAGAAACTCTTGCCTGGCATGGTGTGCAAAGTGGCCATGGGTCAGCGTGCTGCTACCTCTGGTTTGCTGCTCCCCAACCGAGCTGTGCAGATATCCAACGATGGAAGCCGCTTTGTGTGGGTGGTGGAGCACGATAAGGCTGTCCGCCGTGCCGTAACCATTGGCGACCTTTCTGCTAATGGTGTGCTAGTGTCGTCGGGTTTGAATGGCGGCGAGCAGGTGATCGTAGATGGTGCACTCAAAGTGTCGGAGGGCACAAATGTGATTATAAAATAACAGTTGACCAGTGTCTGAGAAAAAACATATCGGTTTCCTAGAGTCGGTGATGGCCAACCCCAAGATAGCTTTCTTGCTGGTGGGGTTGCTGGTCGTGTTTGGCATCTTTGGCTTGGACAAGATGAACAAGCAGGAGTTCCCCGAATTCACCATCCGCAACGGTGTGGTGGCAGCTGTCTATCCCGGTGCCAATGCCCAAGAGGTAGAGCAGCAAGTGACCAAGCCGCTGGAAGAATATCTGTTCACTTTTCAAGAGGTGAACAAAGAGTTGACCTACAGCTACTCCAAAGAAGGGGTGGTTTATGTTTATGTGGAACTCGACAACAGTGTCAATAACCAGGCCGAGGTGTGGAGCAAGATACGCCACGGCTTGAAAGATTTCAAAGCCAAGCTGCCCACCGGAGTGTTGGCTTTGGTGGTGGTAGATGATTTTGGCAACACCTCCTCGCTGCTCATCACCATGGACTCCGAGGATAAGACCTATCGCGAGATGGGTCGATATATGGACCTGCTGAAAGAACAGCTGCGCACTGTGCCAGCTGTGGGCAATATCAAGTCCTTTGGCGAGCAGCACGAAGAGATAGCCGTGTATGTGAGCAAAGAGAAGTTGGCCACCTACGGCATCTCGCAGAGCACCCTCACCACCCAACTCTTTGCCCAAGGATTGCTGAGTGTGGGTGGCACACTGAAGGACGACCAGCAAGAAATGCCGCTTCATGTGGTGAGCCCCTATCAGTCCGAGTACGAGATTGGCGAGCAGGTGATTTTCACCGCTCCCTCGGGTCAAGCCATTCGGCTCAAAGATGTGGCTCGTATCGAGCGTAAATATGCCGAGCCCACCAGCTTCATCACCAAAGACGGGCGTCATGCCTTGGTGCTGTCGGTGGAAATGAGGCAGGGCAACAACATTGTCAAATTTGGAGAGGCGGTGGATAAAGAGCTGCGCAAGTTCCAGCGCACTCTGCCCGATGGGGTGAGCCTCTACCGCATCACCGATTTGCCCAAGGTGGTAGATGACAGCATCCGGTCCTTTCTCAAAGACCTCATTACTGCCATTCTAGTGGTGATATTCGTCATGCTGATGCTCTTCCCGTTGTCATCGGCCATGATTCCGGCCATTGAAATCCCCCTCACTACCGCCATCACAATTAGCATCATGTATTTGGTCGGATATGAGATGAACACTGTCACCCTGGCGGCTTTGATAGTCACCTTGGGCATGATAGTGGATGACAGCATTGTGATGATTGACGGATACATGGACAATCTGCATCGCGGCCAAAAGCCTTGGGAGGCTGCTTTGTCAAGTGCCAAAACCTTCTTCCCCTCGCTGGCTGTGGCCACGGTGGCCATCTGTGGCATATTCTTCCCCTATTTGTTCACCATGCACGGTCCGTTGGGCGACTTTGTCAAGTTCTTCCCCACCACCATCACCATATCGCTGGGCGTGTCGTTGACCCTGGCCATGTTGCTCACACCCTATCTCGAGCAGCGCATGATAGACCCCGCCAAAGAAGCTCGCAAAGATGGATGGACCATCACCCGCTGGCAAAACAAGTTCTTTGCCTTCCTGCAAGGAGGCTATGAGCGTCTGCTCAAAGGCTGTTTCAACCATCCTTATGCCACTTTGGCTGCTGGCGTAGGCTCGGTGGTGCTGGCTGTGGTGATATTCTTGATGCTCCCGCTACAGTTGATGCCCAAGGCCGAGCGCGACAGCTTTGCCGTGGAGGTCTATCTGCCCGAAGGTGGCACCTTGGCTCAAACTCAGCAAGTGTGCGAAGATTTCGAGGCAGTGCTCCATCAGGATAAGATGGTGGAGTCGGTAACCACCTTTGTGGGCTCCAGTTCGCCCCGTTTCATGGCTGCCTACAGCCCCAAGATGCCTGGCAAAAACTATGCCCAGATGATTGTGAAGACCAAGAACTATGGTGTGACCGAGAAAGTTATAGAGCGGTATAAAGATACTTATGTCGATTCCTTCCCCCAAGCCACTGTGCGTGTCAAGCAATTGGACTATCAGGCCGTGACCAACCCCGTGGAGGTGCGCCTCAAGGGCAACGACCAAGCTCGTCTGCGCCAGTATGCCGACACGTTGAAAACTTTCTTCAGCAAGTATAGCAACGATTTGGTGTGGGTGCACAGCGACTTTGACGGCTACTTGCCCTCGCTGCGGATTGAGCTGAAGATGGAGGAAGCCTCGCGGCTGGGTGTCACCAAGGCCATGCTCTCTGCCAACTTGGCCTCACTCTATGGAGGCTTGCCCATGACCACCTTGTGGGAAGGAGATTACCCCATAGGGGTGAAACTATATACCGACACCACCCGAAGCATAGATATAGAAAACACGCTCATACCCACTTCCATTCCTGGCGTGTGGGTGCCCCTTCGCCAGGTGGCCACTGTGGTGCCCGATTGGACTCCGGCGCAGATTGCCCATCGCAATGGCGTGCCTTGTGTGACCGTGGGTGCCGACCTCTGCTTTGGCAAAAGCCAGCCCGTGGTCATGCGCAAGCTTAAACCCTACCTGGAGGGCGAATTCAAAGAAATGCTGCCCGACGATATTGAAATGATATACGGTGGCCTGGACGGAGTCAATGCCAGCACCATGGGCGACATAGTGGTGGGCCTTGTGGCCTCCATGCTCATCGTGTTCTTCTTCCTGCTCTTCAGCTTCAAGAAGATTCGCCTCACCCTGCTGGCCCTCTGCGGCACACTGCTCAGCTTGCTAGGGGCTTTTGTGGGCTTGGCTGTGTTTGGGTGCGATGTGAGCCTCACGGCCATCATAGGCATTGTGAGCCTCATGGGCATCAATGTGCGCAACACCATTGTGATGTTCGACTATGCCGAGGAACTGCGCACCGAAGGCTTGTCGTGGCGCGAAGCCGCCTTCAAGGCTGGCCAACGGCGTATGCGTCCCATCTTCCTCACTTCGGCCACCACGGCTGTGGGTGTTATACCCATGATTATCCATCGTTCAACCCTATGGATGCCCATGGGCGTGGTGATTTGCTTTGGCACTATCTGCGCCATAGCATTGATAGTTACCGTGCTGCCTGTGGCCTATTGGAAGTTGTTTGATAGGTAATGCTTCATTCATCCTAGTTGCTTTTTAATACTCATCAACAATAAAACTCATGATACTGCGAAAGCTTATTTTACTGTTGTCGGCATTGCTTGTGCTGGCAGGTGAGTTGGTGGCGCAAACAAGCACCATTACCCTCGACAGCTGCAAAGCCATGGCCTTGCGCAACCATGCTAAGGTGCGCACAGCTATGCTGGAAGTGGATGCTGCCCATGCCTCGCGTCAGGCTGCCCTCACCCATTATTTCCCCACCTTGAGTGTGGCCGCTGGGGCATTCTATAGCCAGCATTATTTGATTGATATCAACAACCACGATATGCAGGAGAGCGACAATACCAATCTGCATGTTGATGCTGCCATTGATGGCAACGGCATCAGTGTGTCGGAGTTGCAGCAGCGATTGGATGAGCGTGGCATCGACATCAACCTGGCGCAAGTGATAGAGGACTTGCTGAGCCATGTATCGGTGGATGCTCAGTTGCAGATGTTCGACCATGGTATGTTTGCCAATGCGGTGGTCACTCAGCCCTTGTTTGCCGGGGGCAGGATAGTGAATGGCAACAAGCTGGCCAATCTGGGGGTGGAGTTGGCCGAGTTGCAGCTGCTCATGACCCGCGATGAGGTGGAACTGAATGTGGAGGAAAGCTATTGGACTGTGGTGGCTTTGCAAGAGAAGCTGCGCACTGTGGACATGCTGCAGCAGTTGTTGGACACCTTGGAGCATGATGCCTCCGCTGCTCACCAAGCCGGGGTGATAGGCAAGAACGACTTGCTGAAAGTGCGACTGAAGAAAGGTGAACTGAGTGCTGCCCGTTTGCAGTTGGATAACGGAATAGTGTTGGCTACCAAGGCACTATGTCAATTAGTGGGAATGGATTATGCCTTGCTGTCGGATGCAGCATGGCAGGTGAACCTCGAAGACTTAGTCAATGAGCCTTCTCCCTCGCTTTTGGGGCATAGCAGATGTGCCGATGCCGTGGCAGCCCGCAAAGAGAGCCGATTGCTGGACATGTCGGTGCGTGCCGAGCAGTTGAAGCATGATATGATAATAGGCGAAGCATTGCCTCAGGTGGCAGTGGGCGCCACCTTTGGAGTCAACAACTTGATAGGTAAAGCGTCCGACAATGCACTGTTTTTTGCTACTCTCAACGTGCCGTTGTCGGCATGGTGGGAGACCAGTTGCAATGCCCGCAGGCAAGACATCAAGCGTCGTGAGGCCGAAATCAACCGTCAGGAGTTGCAGCAGAAGATGGAGCTGCAGACCCAGCAAGCCTTGTATGCCCAGGCCGAAGCTTTGGCATTGGTGAAAATCCGTCGTCAGGCGGTGTCGGATGCCGAAGAGAATCTGGCCGAAAGCCGCAATTACTATGATGCTGGCATGGTGGGGGTGAGTGAGTATCTGGAGGCTCAAACCCTGCTGCGCCAAGCCCAGAACGACTATGTGGATCAGCTGGTGTCGGCACGAATGGCCATGGTGAAATGCCGCCAGTTGATAGGTGACAAAGACTGACTTCTCCCCCTTATACGCATGCCGATCCTTTGGATTTCCCCTTTACCTTAAGTTACGACCGAGCGGTGTCTTAACTTATGACCAAGCTGAGCCTTAAGTTAAGACCAAGCTGAACCTTAAGTAATGACCGACCGTGGTCTTTGCTGTCTTTGTCTAAAGCAGTAAGAGAGCCTGGCTAGGCAAAATGATAGGGTAGGTGAGGTGATGTCAGTGCTTGAAAGGGGCATAAAACAAGCAGGGGACCAGAACGATCCCCTGCCGCAATCAAAACCAATAAAAAAAGCCAATTATTATTGACATTATTAAGTATATTTATTTCACGTTTTCTTGCACCTCGGCTTGCAATTTTTTTGTTCTTTGTTATTGTTTGTTTTTTTGTTGTGCTTGATATATAAGTTGTTGTGTAATTTTTGAGTGTTATTGTTTTTTTATTTTTTCTTCAAATTCGGCTTCGAATAGTAATATAACGCCCAATTTTTCGGCCTTTTTTAGTTTCTCGGGTCCCACTTTTTCACCAGCAAGCAGGTAGGTGGTCTTGCTGCTGATGCTGCTGCTTACTTTGCCGCCATGCTGCTCGATGGTGGCTTTGATCTCGTCGCGAGAGTAGTGGTTGAACACTCCGCTTACTACGAAGGTCAAGCCAGCTAGGTTGTCGCTCACCCGCGAGTCAACCACCTGCATGTTGAGTCCTGCCTGGCGCAGCCGCTCCACCACTAGGCGGTGGTCGGGGTTTGCAAAGTAGTCAAAGATGGCTCTAGCGGTCACTTCGCCTACGTCCTCAACGGTGGCCAGCTCTTCAACCGAGGCTGCCATGAGAGCATCGATATTACCAAAGTGTCGTGCCAGTTTCTTGGCTCCTACTTCACCCACATAGCGTATGCCCAGGGCAAAGAGCACCCGCTCGAAGGGCACTTGCTGGGCATCGTGCAAGGCACGGAGGATGTTGTCGGCACCTTTTTCTTGTATGGTCACTCGCTGCCCCTCAGCCGAGAGGCTTTCAAGGCCCACGAGCTGGGCTCGCTGCAGGTAGAAGAGGTCGGCCACGTTGCGCACAAGGCCAGCATCATAAAGCATGCGCAGTCGCTCGCTGCCCAAACTGTCGATGTCCATGGCCTTGCGGCCAACGAAATGTTCGAGGTGGCCCAGCAGTTGAGGTAAGCAGCCGTCGGAGTTGGGACAGTAGTAGCCGGCTTCGCCTTCGGCTCGCACCAGTTGTGTGCCACATTCGGGGCAAACGGTGGTGTATTGCAACGGAAGCGCGCCAGGCTGGCGTTGGTTGATATCCACGCCCACTATCTTGGGTATGATCTCGCCCCCTTTCTCCACCAGTAGGTAGTCGCCTTGGTGTATGTCCAGTTTCTCCATGAAGTCGGCATTGTTGAGGGTGGCACGTCGTACGGTGGTGCCTCCCAGCCATACGGGCTGCATGTTGGCCACGGGGGTGACGATGCCTGTGCGCCCCACCTGATAGGTGATTTCCAGCAGCGGGGTGCTCACTTGCTCGGCTTTGAACTTGTAGGCTATTGCCCAACGGGGCGATTTGGCTGTCATGCCCAGTTGGTCCCAGAGGTCGGTTTGGTTCACCTTGATTACCACACCATCAATGCCAAAGGGGAGGTTCCAACGTTCGTGATCCCAATAGTCGATGAAGGCTTTGATGTCGTTGATGTCTTTACATTCTTTGATATAGGGCTGCACCTTGAAACCCATCTGTTTGGCCGATTCTAGGCGGCCAAAGTGGGTGCTGGGCAGGGCTTGCTCTTGGTCATGGGGCAGCATCATGAAATACATGCAGAACATCAGTTTGCGTTTGGCACACTCGGCCGAGTTTTGCAGCTTGAGCGACCCGCTGGCCGCATTGCGGGGATTGGCAAAGGGTTCATCTCCGTCGGCCTGGCGTTGGCGGTTCATAGCCTCGAATGCGTCGAATGGATATACCACCTCGCCACGTGCTTCGAAGTCGTCGGGGTATTGCCCTTGCAGGCGGAGGGGTATGGTGGGTATGGTGCGCGCATTGGCTGTGATGTCGTCGCCCACTGCTCCATTGCCGCGGGTGACGGCCTGCACCAGCTGGCCATGCTTGTAGGTGAGGCCGATGGCCACGCCATCGTATTTGAGCTCGCAGGTGTAGGTGAAGGGTATGCCGTCAAGCAACTTGCGGGTGCGTGCTTCGAAGTCTTCAATCTCTTCGATGCTATAGGTGTTGCCCAACGAGAGCATGGGGAAACGGTGCTGCACCTGGGCAAAGGTCTTGTTGACTTCGCCTCCCACGCGTCGGCTGGGAGAGGTGGGCAGCGACAGCTCGGGGTATTGACGTTCGAGGTCAATCAACTCTCTAAGTAGGGCATCGAATTCAAAGTCGGACACCAGCGAGGTGTCGTTCATGTAATACTCATAGTTGTAGTGGTCGATGAGCTTGGTGAGCTCTGATACGCGTTGGATGGCCGAATCGGGGGCTGGCTGAGAGAAAAGGTCGAGCATGGGTTTGAATTTTACAGTATATGAGTATATTGTGGTATAAAAGTTTATAGGATTATAAGTATAGGTTGCCGAGGAAATTGCGTTGAACAGGGCCGGTAAGCATCACCTGGGTGTAGGCCGAGGGGGTTGTTGTGTAGGCCACCTCGAATGAGCCGCCCACGGCATGGATGGTGTGGATGCCTGTGACAATGGAAGCAGCTGTCACCCCTGTGCCACATGCAAAGGTCTCATCCTCAACGCCACGTTCGTAGGTGCGTATGCGTAGTGAGCCATCGGCCATACGCTGCACAAAGTTGACATTGGCCCCTTCGGCTCCCAATGCGGGGTCGAATCGGAGGACGCGGCCACGGCTGGGCACATCTATGGATTCTACATCATCTACCTCCACCACCAGGTGGGGCACACCTGTGTTGAGCAAATAACCTCCCAGCACGGGGCGAACAGAGGAAGCTTCCACATCGCACATGCTCACTTGAACCACGCCTTGCTGCAAGTGGTCGTCCCACTTCAGCACCTGGGCATGGTGGGGACCATCGTCGGCTAGGAAATGGAGGTTAGGGCTCATGGCTGATGCTCCTAGCAAGTAGGCAAAGACCGAGATGCATCGGGCTCCGTTGCCACACATGGAAGCGGGGAGTCCATCTGAATTGTAGTAGGCCATGCGGAAATGGTAGCCATCGGTGGCAGGCAAGAGGGCCATCAGTCCATCGGCTCCCACACCGAAACGCCTATGGCAGATGCGGGCTATCTGTTTGGCAGAGAGGTTGAAGGGGGTGGTGCGAGCGTCAATGAGTACGAAATCATTGCCAGCACCATCGAATTTCTGAAAGGGTAGGGTCATAATTGCGAGGGTTTGGCTGGCTCCATCTCTTGTGGCACTTTGAGCAGGCGGCGACGAGTGGCCAGCACAAGCAGCGAACAGAAGATGATGGAGAAGAAGATGACAGAATATGTGATGTGCTTGATGAAGGCGGCATGAGGGATAAGGGTATAGCCCATGGCTTGGTTGAGTTGCTCAGGCAGCGCCGCAAGCACGGCAGCCACCAACCCTTTGGGTATCATCATGGACACGGTGAGTCGGTCTTCGGCAGAATTGTTTCTGCCCACCAGGGCAATCAAAGCAAAACGTGCCACAAATAGCGCAGCTGCTATGATGGCTCCATAGACGAGTGCCCAAAACTCGGTGAAAGGGATGCAGATGCCAATATAAACAAAGAAATAGGTCTTGAGGATGAACACAAACTCCTTGAAGAAGCTCTTTTCGCTGTCCATGAGGGTGGACATATTGCCCAGTTTGATGCGATGGAGAAAACGGAATTCAAAGTACTGGGGGTTGCCTAGCACCAAACCGAATGCCAAGGAGGCTATGGCTCCTGAGTATCCCAGCGACTCGGAGATGCCATAAAGCACAAACACAAATGCCGGGGTGAGGAACATGGAGTTTTGCAGTTGGCGGATTCGTTCCATGGCGGAGGCCCATATCACACCGCCCAGCAAACCCACGATAATGGCCATCAGTATCGATGCCAACACACGACCGATAGTGGTGCCGATGCTGAGGTTGCCCACTTTATAGCCTTCGAGGAATGCCAACGTGATGACGATGCTGAGCATGCCTGAGATGGTGGACTCCAGGGTGAGGGTGACTCGGGTTCGTTCGCTCACTCGCATTTGATTGATTAGCGGAATGACGATGGCCGCGGCTGTGCCTGACACCATGGAACCTAGCATGATAGCACTCTGCATTTGAAGTCCTACTACAAAGTAAGAGATGAGGGATGCGACCACCATGGAGATGGCAAAGGAGAGCAGTGTGACTTGAACAACGCCCACCCAATAGCGTCGCAAGGTGAGCAGGCGCATTTCGGTGCCAGTTTCGAAGAGGATGAACAGAAGCGTGAGTGAAGCGAGCACAGACCCTATGGAGGAAAGGCTGCCGGGTGTGACCCATCCCAGCAGCGGACCTATCACCAAGCCAATGGACATGAGCAGCAATACATCGGGGATGCGTCGGCGACTGAACCATGCGTTGAACACATGTGCGCAGAAGATGAGTATGCCCAGGATGATGAATGTCATGTGCTGCTAATAGTCAAGTTCGGGGAAAATGATGCGCAGTTTGGCCAGATGGGGGTTTTGAGCCAGCATGGCGTCGTATTTGTCGTGATAATTGTATGGCTTGGTCTCTTTCTGCTCATATTCCACGATAATGGAGCAGTTGAGCCCAGGTCGGGTGCTCTTTTTGCGCATATAGGTGAGCATACGCACCAGGTGGGGCTTGATTTGCGATTCGGCATAGCTGTTGGTCACCACAATCTCAAACATATCGCTTCCCGTCAGTCTCACCTCTTTGCTTTCCAGCATTTGCGCTATGGCGGCTAGCTCTTCGTTCTTGGACATGGCATCCAGCATATTTCCCCAATATTGCTTGAGCAGTTCATCGGTGAGTTCGGGTCCCACGGGCTGCTCTTGGGGAAGCTGGCTGGGGGTGGTGGCTTGCTTGATGCTGATGCCACCCGTGCGGCGCAAGCGGCCGGATAGGGCTGTTGGTTGTGGTGCGGGCGTGGCCTCGGCGTTCTGGGCGGCTGGGGTCTGCTGACTTGGGGCTTCAGCAGAGGGTTTCATCTCCGCCGCTTTAGGTTTGTCCTCTATCACCGCCATTTGAGTGGGGCGAAAAGCGTGGCTCTGCACAGGTGTGTGTGCAGTTTCGGTAGAGCCGTGTGCCGCCTGAGGCGATCTTGCAATCTATGGATTGGTCACCAAGGAGGCCATCTTCATGAGCATGACCTCTACATGGAGGCGTTTGTTCAAGGCCTCTTTGAATCGGTATTCGAAATCGTTGGCAATTTCCAGATATTTGAGCAGCAATGCCAAGCCGCAGTTGGCTGCTTGTTGTCCGTAGTTGGGGCGATAGTTGTCGCTCACCTGGAGTAGGGGATGGGTGGCGGGGTCTAGGGCCACCATCAGGTTGCGCAAGTGCATGGACAATCCCGAGATGAAGGCCTGTCCGTCAAAACCTTTGCTGATGACATCTTGGTAGAGTAGGAGCGATTGATGGATGTTGCCCTGACGGAAGAAGTCAACGGCGTTGAAGTATGTTTCGGCGTCCACCTGATTGAGGTTGAGGTTGCACAGCTCGCGGGTGAGATTTCCGCGGGTGAAGCTCACCAATTGGTCAAAGGTGGAGAGTGCATCGCGCAGACCGCCTTCGGCCTTGCGGGCAATGATATGGAGTGCATCGTCCTCGTATTGAACCCCCTCTTTCTGAGCAATGTCGCGCAGGTGCTCCACAATGTCGTTCACCTCAATGCTCTTGAAATCAAAAGTCTGGCATCGAGATAAGATGGTGGGCATGATTTTGTGTCGCTCGGTGGTGGCAAGGATAAACTTGGCATAGAGGGGTGGCTCTTCCAGCGTCTTGAGGAAAGCATTGAAGGCCGCAGCTGAGAGCATGTGCACCTCATCGATGATATAGACCTTGTATTTGGTGGACTGAGGTGGAATCTGCACTTGCTCAATCAAGGTGCGGATGTCGTCCACACTAGTGTTGGATGCGGCGTCCAACTCAAATATGCTCATGGATGTGCCTTGGTTGAAGTCGCGGCAGCTCGCACACTGGTCGCATGCTTCGCCCTCGGGGGTGAGGTGTTCGCAGTTGATGGTCTTGGCCAGGATTCGGGCACAAGTGGTCTTGCCCACTCCTCGTGGACCGCAAAACAAAAAGGCTTGCGACAGCTTGTTGGTGAGTATTGCATTCTTGAGTGTGGAGGTGACATTGCCCTGACCCACCACACTGGCAAAGCTCTGTGGGCGGTATTTACGTGCCGAAACGATAAAGTTTTCCATGTGCTAAAGTTTGTCTTAAATAATGGTGCAAAGATACAACATTTTTTTGTCACAATCAGTTTTTTTTGTATTTTTGTAAAACTATTCACCAATAAATATCGTCATGAAAACTACGTATGATATTTTCAAAGAAAGCGTTGCATCCATCAGTGAGTATTATTTGCTACTGGTAGATGAGACCAAATCCCATGGACTAGTTGGCAGCACCAACGAGTGGGTGCTGGACAATTATTATATGATAAGTGAGCAGGAGAAGGTGTTGCGAGTTGACTTGCGTAGCCGCAGTTTCAGGCAGATTAAGCCCAAGCGTATGCAACTGCTCTACGATGTGCTACATACTGCCATGGCCAAGAGTCATTTCCAGGTGGATAAGCACATCCTTTTCCGTTATTTCTCGCAGATGCAGTCCAAGCAGAAAGACTATCTCTCATACCCCGAGGTGTGTGCCCTGCTGCCTTTGGCAAAGACAATCTTGATCCATGAGCTGGCTCAGCTCTGCAGCCAACTTCTGGAGCAAGAGGCCTATCATTATTCCCCCACTGACAAGTCGTCAGCGGACCTGGAGAAACTAAACCTCAAAGCCAAGCAGAATCTGCTGATGATGAACATATTCAACTCCCTCAAGAAGCTGACCAAGCTGCCTGTGTCGGAGTTGCTGGATGCCGTCAGTTTCTCGGAGCGTATGCTCAAGGCCGAAAAGGCTGGCATGTACGATCAAATGTATGACAAGACCAAGGACGACTATCGTGCCCAGATTGTCCGCACAGCCAAGTATCGGCATGTATCAGAATATGAGTTTGTCAAAGAACTTGTGGCCAAAGCCGACGAGGCTGGCGAACACGTAGGTTGGCAACTCTTCCCTTCCAAACGACTTCGGTTGAGGGCTCATCTTTATATCTCCATTGTGAGTGTGGCCACCATTGTGCTTTCCTTCCTGTTTGCCGACTGGGCCATCAGTCATGCTTGGTTGGGGTTGGCATTCTTCTTTATCATGCTAGTGCCCATGAGCCAAGTGGTGATAGACCTTTTCAACCAGTGCCTCTACTGGTTCCACAAGCCGGTGAACACTTTCAAGATTAAGTTCAAAGATGGTCTCATTCCCAAGGAGTATGCCACCATGGTGATTATGCCCACCATCCTCAAGAACAAGCAAAAAACCGAAGAACTGCTAGAACAGCTTGAACTATACTATCTCTCCAATCTCAACCGCGCCTCAGATGGACAACGCCTGGAGCGTAGGCCGCAGAATCTCTATTACACCCTTATAGGCGATGCTGCCGCAGGTCCCAACGAGGATATGCCTTGGGATAGCGAGGTAGTGGAAGCTGGTTTGGCCAAGGTGCAGCAACTCAACGAGAAATACGGTGCACCCATCTTCAACTTTGTCTATCGTCGCCGTGCCTATAGTGAGGGCGAAGGTTGTTGGCTGGGCTTTGAACGCAAGCGTGGTGCCATTCTTCATTTCAACGACTTGCTGTTGGGGCAATGCACAACCTCCGAGGTGCAGCAGCGGTTCCGCTGCGAGACCATTAGTCAGTGGAAGCAGCAGCCTGTGCCTGACATCACATTCATCATCACCCTTGACACCGACACCCAGCTGATGCTCTATTCTGCACAAAAGCTTATTGGCGCTATGGCGCATCCGCTCAACCGTGCCAAACTGTCCAATGATGGTCTTCGTGTTGATTCGGGCTACGGTATCATGCAGCCCAAGGTCAATGTGGATGTGGAAGTGACCAACAAGTCTCGCTACGCCCAGCTCTTTGCTGGTTTGGGTGGCTTGGATGTTTATACCACGGCCTCGTTTGAACTGTATCAAGATATCTTCAGTGAGGGCTCTTTCTGCGGCAAGGGTATCTACGACCTCAAAGTGTTCCAGCATGTGCTCGAAGGAACATTCCCCCAGAACCTCATCCTTTCCCACGACTTGATAGAAGGTTGTCATATCCGCTGCGGTTTGATTAACGATGTGGAACTCTTCGACGACAACCCCTCCAACTACATTGATGATGCCAAACGCCATCACCGCTGGACTCGTGGCGACTGGCAGATTATCCGCTGGTTGCTGCCCACCGTCAAGAACGAGCGCGGCATGAAAGTCAAAAACCAGGTGAATGCCATTGGTCGTTGGAAGATATTTGACAATCTGCGCCGCAGCACCCTCAGCCTCACCTGCCTCTTGGTCCTGCTTATTGGCTATATGCAAGGTGGCGAGAGTATGGGTGCTTCGCCTGCTTGGTTTGTGTTGGCGGTGCTCATTGTGGTGGCTTGTCCCATCCTCTTTTTCCTTATGGGACAGCTTACTCATCTTCCTAAGTTCAACAAACGATACAAGTACTACATGACCCTCCTGCGGGGAGTGGGTGTGGTCATCTATCGCTCGTTGGTGCAATTTGCTCTCTTGCCCAAAGAAGCGTGGATGTACACCGATGCCATTGTTCGTTCGCTCTACCGCATGACCATCTCTCACCGCAATCTGCTCAATTGGGTACCCTCCGATGAGGCTTCCAAAACCACCAAAGGCACCTTGGGTGATTATCTGCAGAAATTCTGGTTCAACTATGTCTGCGCTGCTTTGTTGATTCTCTTCTCGTTGTGTCATGAACTCGACATGTGGGCTGTGATAGCTGCTGCGTTCACTTGCATCTGCTGGCTAGGTGCCCCTGTACTCATGTATTGTCTGGGTCGTAAGTTCCCAGCCGAGAAGAAAAGTCTCAAACCCGAAGAAACCCAAGAGGTGAAGAAGTGGGCCAAAGATACTTGGAATTATTTCGATACCCTTATCACCCCCGATAACCACTACCTTGTACCCGACAACTATCAGCTCAACCGAGAGAGCAAGGCCGACTATAAGACCTCGCCCACCAATATTGGTTATTCCCTCACCGCTATCATTTCGGCTAGCGAGCTAGGTTTCATCACCCGTGAGGATGCGCTCCTGCGACTCACCAACGTTATTAGCACTATCGAAAAGCTGGAGAAATGGAACGGACACCTCTTCAACTGGTATCAGATTTCCGATTTGAACAAGTTGCCCAACTATTTTATCTCCACTTGCGATAGCGGCAATTTTGTGGCTTGTCTCTATGTGGTGAAAGGTTTCTTAGCCAAACATCAGTTGGATGATGCCCTCTTGCAGCGTGTGCAGAAACTCATCACCGACACCGATTTCTCTCGTCTCTACAATCCTGAGTTGGATGTGTTCAGCATTGGTTTCGACTATGGGGCCAACTGCTTGCTCCCTTACCACTACAACAATTTTGCCTCCGAAGCCCGTCTCACCAGCTTCCTCACCGTGGCTCAGGGCGATGCTCCCTACAAGCATTGGTTCTGCCTGGATAAGACCTTGGTGCAGTACAGAGGTTTCAAGGGAGTGGCTTCGTGGTATGGCACTTTGTTTGAATATTTCATGCCTCTCATCTTCCTTCCCACCTATCGCCATACGCTGATGGACGAGACCTATAGCTTTGCCATCCGTGCTCAGCGAGCTTTCATCACCAATGTTGAGAATGGACCTCGCCCCTCCGATGCTACACCGCATCTGCCATGGGGTATTAGCGAAACAGCCTACAACGAACTTGACGATGCACAAAATTATAAGTATCATGCTTTTGGTGTGCCTTATCTCAAGTTCCAGAACACCACCCCCGATCGCATTGTCATTTCACCTTATAGTTCTATTATGACCATTGGCATCAACGATCGAGCTGTGTATGACAATATGCTGCTTTTCAAAGACCTGAAGATGTATGACAACATGGGTTTCTTTGAGTCCTTTGATGAAGAGGACCATGTGCCTGTGCGAGCTCATTATGCCCACCATCAGGGTATGATACTTGCCAGCCTTACCAACTATTTGACATCCAATTGTCTCCAGCAGTATTTCATGCATGAGCCGTTGATGCGCTCCATGGAAACAATCCTTAAAGAGAAGGCTCAAATCAAGCCTTATATCGATTTGAAAGTAACGCAGTTCAAACGCTACAAATATGATAAAGTACAGACAGAGAGCGATGCTCGCGAGTTCGACAATATTGCCACCGTGCCTGAGATAGGTCTTTTGTCTAATGGCGAATATACTGTGCTGCTCAACGACCGTGGTTCGGGCTTCTCTCGCTTCAACGATGTGTTGATTAACCGTTATCGTCGCATTAGTGCCGATCACTATGGTCAGTTTCTCTATGTGAGAAATATGGCCACCGATCGCCTTTGGAGCAACACTTACGCTCCTTTGGATGTGATGCCTGAGAAATATAGGGTGTCGTTTGCTTCCGACAAGATTCAGTTCCTTCGTGTAGATGACGGTATTGAGACCAAGACCGAAGTGATGGTTATCAAAGACCGTTTTGCCGAGATCCGCCGCATCACCTTCAGCAATCTCAATTCGCGTGATGCCGACCTCGAACTTACTTCCTACTCCGAGGTGGTGCTCTCTACCTCGGCTGGCGACGAGAGCCATCGTGTATTCAACTCCATGAACATCTTCTCGGAGTATGATGCCAACCATCAAGCACTTTTCCTCTCTCGCTCTATGAAACTGGCTCGAGAACAACGCTTTTATGTCATGCACAAGTTGTTTGTGGTGGATGATGACGATACCGCAGCTTCTCAGCCTGAGTATGAGACTTCTCGTTTGCGTTTCTTGGGCCGTGGAGGCAGCCTGCTCCATGCCGATGTGATTGAAAGCCATCGTACCCTTAGTGGCACAGTGGGCCATACGCTCGACCCCATCATGAGTATGCGTCGTCGTATCCATGTGCCAGCCGGCAAGCAAGTTTCAGTGGTTATGCTCACCGCTTTCGGCAAAGCCCGTGAGCAGTTGGTGGACATTGCCAAGCAGTATGTCACCGAGCTTGATATCTCCAATGCCTTTGAGACGGCTTCAGTATTCAACAATATGCGCAATTCCATGTCGTTGCTCAAGGGTGCGCAGATGACGCTTTACAACAATCTTTCCAAATATATAGTCCAAACAGCCAACCTGGGTGGCAATCGCAACGATATCCTTGCTGCCAACAAACTCTCGCAGTCGGGGCTGTGGCGGTTTGGTATCTCTGGTGACCTCGACATTCTCTTGATGGAAATTGACAACATCAAGTATTCTGGCTTTGTCAAGGAGGCACTCCGAGCCTTTGAGTATTGGAAAGTACACGGTCTCATTCTGGATGTGGTGATTATCAACGATGAGAGTGGCGAGAACCAATCTGGCCTCAACCAGTTTATCCGCAATATGGCCAACACCGAGCACCTCTGGGCCAACCACCAGCAAGCTGGCAAGGTTTATACCCTTAATGGTAATGAGATCACCACCGATGAGCGCAACCTCCTTCGCACCGTGGCTCGCCTTACCTTCAACACCCAGGACGGTGTGAAGATCTATGAACAATTGGCTCGTGCCGAACAACTCAACCAGCGTTATCAAGACAAGGTTGAATACCCCGTGATGAAACCTTCGGCCAAGTTCCGCGTTTGGTCCACTTTGGATTTCTATAATCAGTATGGTGGTTTCGACAACCAAGGTCGCGATTATGTTATCACCAACACCAACACTCCCATGCCTTGGATCAATGTGCTGGCCAATCCTCGTTTTGGTAGCATTGTCAGCTCCACCATGGCTGGATTCACCTTTGCTTTTAACGCTCAGCAGTTCAAACTCACTGGCTGGAGCAATGATATGGTGCGCGACAATGCGTCCGAGATGCTGCTTATCAACAAGCAACAATTTGTTCCTGCCACTGCCCGTCATGGTCAGGGTTTTTCTGCCTTTGATGCCGCCTACGACGATTTCAAGGCAATGGTTCGCGTGTTTGTTTCCACCGACAAATTAGAGAAGTATTACCAGATTGCCATCGAGAACAAGCTGGATCAGCCCCTCGACTTGCAGATCGACATGCTCTACAAACTGGTGTTGGGTGTCAACGAAGAGAATACCGCTCGCTATCTTCATTCAGAATGGAACGAGTCTGACAATTCGCTCTTGGTGAGAAATGTCTATCACGAAATCTATCGCAACACCCGCCTGCAGCTCACCGCCACCGAGCCGCTTACCGATATCGACCTCGATTTCCCCAACCGCAAGCGTGTCGGTTTCAACTTGCAGCTTCAGCCCGGCGAGGCTCGCGAGTTTGCTTTTGTGATTGCTGTGCTTGAAGATTCTACCGATCACCCCAAACAGTATCAGATAGATCAAATCCATCGAGAGTTCGACCAGGTCAACACCTTCTGGGATGAAAAATTGTCCCACATCCAGGTGTCAACCCCCGACAAGTCGTTCGACTACATGCTCAACCGCTGGTATCTCTATCAGGTGTATGCTTCTCGTCTCTTTGCCCGTGCGGGATTCTATCAAGTGGGCGGAGCCACAGGCTTCCGCGATCAGCTGCAAGACTGCATGTCCGTTCTTTATTCCGACCCCGCTTATGCCCGCCGCCAGATTCTTGAGCATGCTGCTCACCAGTTCACCGAAGGCGATGTGCTCCACTGGTGGCATGAGAATATCCATTTGGGTTCTCGCACCACTTTCAGCGATGATTATCTCTGGCTTGTATTTGTCACCTATCAGTATGTCTCTGTCACAGGCGATGCGTCCATCCTTGCCGAGCAAGTCTGTTTCTGCCAAGCCGACAAACTCAACCCCGGCGAACCTGAACGTTGCCTCAATTATACTGTGCCCACCTTTAAAGTGGCCGCCGCTAACGATCAGCGCGACTTCAACTACGAGTATGCTACCCTCTATGAGCACCTCCGCCGCTCTATCAACCGCTCCATGTCTCGCATCGGTGCCCACGGCCTTCCTCTCATGGGCTGTGGCGACTGGAACGATGGCATGTCCAGAGTAGGCGTGGGTGGCAAAGGCGAGAGCGTGTGGGTGGCCTTCTTCCTCTGCGACCTCTTGCCCAAGATGGAAGAACTCACCAAGCGTATGCCAGGTGCCGACCTCTCTTATACCAGCGAATTGTCTTCCTTCCGTCAAAGATTGTGCCAGGCTCTCCAAACCAACGCATGGGATGGCGATTGGTTCCTCCGTGCATTCTTCGACAATGGCGATCCCATGGGCTCTCGCAAGAATACCGAGTGCCAGATTGACCTTATCTCTCAGGCTTGGTCCATCCTCACCGATGTGGCCACTCCCGAGCAGAAAGTCTCCGTATTCCGCGAAACCGATGCCCGCCTAGTCAATCGTGAGCATGAAATTATCCAGCTGCTCACCCCCGCTTTCCAACATTCGGTCAACAACCCTGGCTACATCATGCGCTACCCCGAGGGAGTGCGTGAGAATGGCGGCCAGTACACACATGGAGCCATGTGGTACATCATGGCTCAGCTCAAAGAGGGTCGCACCGATATGGCCTACTTCCTCTATTCGCTCATCAACCCCATCCGTCGCACCACCACCTTGGCCGATGTGCTCAAATACAAGGTTGAGCCCTATTGTATCGCTGCCGATATCTACAGCAATCCCCAGCATCCTGGTCGTGGCGGCTGGACCTGGTACACCGGCTCTGCTTCATGGGCCTACAAAACAGGTATCGAGAACATCCTCGGCCTCCATAAAGAGGGCAACACGCTCTCCATCTCGCCCAACATCCCCACTGAGTGGAACGAGTTCTCTATCCGTTATCGTTTCGGCAAGAGTATGTATCAGATCCACTATCATCGTCCCGCTCAGGGTACTGCCACTAGCCCCACCACCATCCAGTTGGTGGATGATGGACAAACTCACCAGATTGATATCAACTAATCACCTCCAACACTTCCTCAATGAATTCATCTATCCTTCCAGCGCATCACACCCTACGCTCTGCATCCGTCAGAGCGTGGGGCATGCTGTTGTTGTTCACCTTTGTTGCGCTCTCATCGCTGGCTCAGCAGCCTGTCCCAGCCGAAGCCGAATATCCTTATCGAAGAGATATCGAGAAAGGCAAATATGAGCGTGCTGCCGAAAAAATAGCCCGCCGCCTAGATAAAGACCCTGCCAATCTGGAGTGCCATTATGCGGCCTATCACCTCTATGCTTCCGAGGCCAACCCCGCTTTCAACCCCGATAGCGCCTATTCCCATTTGCAGCAGGTGCGTGCAGCCTTCCTTCGTGCCGACTCCAAAGCACTTGAACGCTGGGCGCGTGATAGCTATAGTGCTGCTTTGCTCGACTACAGTTTCCGCCAAATCAGCGAACTTGCTTTGGCTCAAGCCCATTTGGCCCACACCCCCGATGCCTATCAGCATTTCCTTTCCTATTACGCTTTGGCTCCCGACGATGTTCGCCTGCGAGCCGAAGCCTCCCGCGACACAATTGAGTATCGCATAGCGGTCAATGCCGGTTCGCTCGACATGATACAATCTTTCATCCAGCGTCGTCCCTCTTCCTCCCTTATGCCCGAAGCCACCCATCTGCGCGATAGCATGGCCTTCCAAGCCTTCGACCGCCAGCACACCGTGGCTGCTTACTCGCTCTTCTGCTCATCCTATCCCCAGTCCCACCTCATCAGCCGTGCTGTGGATAGTATCTATCAGCTAGATTTCCGCGATGTTCGCCGCCTCGATACCGAGCAGTATTATCGCTCCTATGCCGAGCGTTACCCCCTCAGCCCTTTTGCCAAGCAAACCATCTGGCTGGCTGACAGCATCGAGTTTCATCGTGAGGTGATTCCTTCCGATTGGCACAGCTACACACAGTATCTCGATGCTCGCAACCGCCCCGCTTGGCGCGATACGGCCACCACCCATTTGGCTCACTTTGCGTTGGCCCATCTTCATGTGGATGCTGCCGAACAAGCTCTCCGTCGCATGCCTGCATCCTCCCATCTGGCCACCTCCCTTGCCCTCATGCTCCACGATGCCTATATCGGCACATCCATCCGCAATTTCGGTCGTTTCTACAATCAATATCCTTCCTACCTGCCTCAGGCAATGCAAACCCACGACTCTTTGGCCTACGAGCTCAACGCCCACTATCATTTCCATATTGCCGACTCCTGCATTCGTGCCATCGCGCCCAGCCATGAGGCCTTGGTCATGCTTCAGCAATTGCTCAAGGATGATATCGACCATCACCGATTTGACAACGCCATTGCCACTGCCAAGCAGTATGCACCCTTCTTTCGCAACGACTACGAGTATCTCCAGCTTCTTTCCACCCTTTCTTCCGACTTCTCATCACCTCATCAGCCCGCCGCATTCCCTGCCACGGTCAACACACCCAAAGGTGATGAATTTGCTCCTGTGCTCACCGCCGATGGCAGCACCCTCTTCTTTGCTGGCAAGAATCGTCCCGACAACATCGGTGGCGAAGATGTGTTCGTAGCCCATCGTGCTGGCAGCAGTTGGGGTAAGGCCTATATCGAGATGAACCTCTCCCACACCTATGGCAACGAGTCCCCCCTGTCCGTCTCTCCCGATGGCAATACGCTCCTACTTTTCCAAAGCGGTACCCTTTATCGTGCCGACCGCACTGCTCAAGGGTGGACCAAGCAGCAGATGCCCGCTCAATTCAATAGCTCTTCCTGGCAGTCCGATATGATGCTTGCCGCCAATGGCCGAGTGATTTTCTTTGCCGCTTATGGTCGCACTTGTCGCGAGGTGGATAGCTCGCTCAACATCTATGTTTCCCTGCTGGGTGACGACGGCCAGTGGTCGCAGCCCGTGGAACTGGGCTCCTCCGTCAACACCCAATTCGATGAACGTTCGCCCTACCTTCACCCCGACATGAAAACACTCTATTTCGCTTCCGAAGGTCACGGCTCCATGGGACAGATGGACATGTTCATGGTCACCCGCCTCGACGATACCTACACCCGTTGGTCGGCACCCATCAACATAGGCCGTATGGTCAACACCACCGACGACGATTGGGGCTACAAAATCTCCACCGATGGCACCAAGTGCTTCTTCTCTCGTCGCGATGCCTCTATGAATATCTATTCCTGTCCGCTACCCTCAGCTGTGGCACCCCAGCCAGTCACCTCGCTCACAGGCTCTGTTGTCAACTTAGAGGGCAATCCTTTGTCTGCCACCATCTGCTGGGAGGATGCATCTACAGGCCAGTTGCTCGGCTCCTGCATCACCAATCCCCAGCGTGGGGCTTATCATCTAGTTCTGCCTCAAGGAATGTGCTATCGTGTGTATGTGTCCCATCCCGATTATTTCCCCACTTCGCTCCTGCTCGATCTAACCGATCCCTCTGCCTCCGCTTCCCAAACTCACGTCTTCCGCACCACCCCTCTCAGCGACATGGTTGAAAGCTCCATCCCGCTCACGCTCAACACCATCACATTCCACATTGCAAGCAAACAGATGGTGTCAACCTCTACAGCCGAACTGCTCCATCTGGCCAAGCTCCTCAAGCAGCATCGCTATCGTGCCGAGATTTCCGTCCACCTCGATGGCACCCCTGGCAACGCAGACAACCTAGTCCTCACCCAGGGTAGGGCAGAAGAGATCCAGCAATACCTGATAGACCACGGTGTGCCTGCCGACCTTGTCAGTGCCGAAGGCAAAGGATCCGACAAGCCCATCCAGATATCCAACAAAGTGTCCAGCAAGACCGCCCGTCCGCAAAACCGCAGAGTCGAAATCCGCCTATATTGACAATCAATAATTGGCTACTCATTATCTCAACAATAGAATGCTGAATTATTACTTAAGTTCAAGTGACAAATGCAACAGGTGCTCAGAATGAGTTGCAAATAATAAAGGGCTGCCCACGGGCAGCCCTTTATGCGTTAATTATGGGGTGAGAAATTAGTCTTCGTCTTGGGGTACGAGGGTGTTGTAGAGGTTGTAGAGGTCGGCGATGATTTTGGATTGAGTGAAGTTCTCGCGCTGTTTGCGACCCTCTGCCACCAGCTGCTTGCGCAGGTCGGGAGAGCTGATGATGCGGTTGAGGCTTTCGGCTATCTGCTTCACATCTGATGGGTCGGCATAAAGCGCTGCGTAGCCGCCTGCTTCGGGCATGGAGCTGACGTTGGAGGTGACCACAGGTGTGTCGCAGCACATGGATTCCAGGATGGGGATGCCAAATCCTTCGTAGCGGCTCATATACACCGATGCGATGGCCTGAGAATAGATGGCGGGGAAGTGGGCAAATTCGGCATTGCTCACTATGTGCACTCTGTTGCCCAGCTTCTTGGAACGGATGGCTGACTTCACTTTGCGGATGTATTTGCCGTGGGGACGACCCAGAATCACCAGATGCACATCTTCGGGCAGCTCGGCCATGGCTTTGACCACGGATACCTGGTTCTTGCGATGCTCGATAGAGCCCACGCATACGATGTATTTCTCGGGCAGGTTGTATTTCTTGCGCACCTCTTTGAGGTCGTCCTCTTCAATGGGACGCCAAAAGATGGGGTCGCAGCTTTGGTAGATGACGTGTATTTTCTCTTCGGGCACACGCAGGTACTTGATAAGATCCTGCTTGGTGGATTCCGATATTGCCACCACAGCATTGGCTATCCTGCACGAGTGGCGCATTTTGATGCGGTGAGCCATGCGGTCGAAAAGGCTGTAGTAGCGGGGGAATCGCCACACGATCAGGTCATGTATGGTCACCACTCGCTTGATGGAGCGCGAGATGCCGTGGGGCAATTCGTGGCTTAGGCCGTGGAAGATATCCACTTTGTCTTGGTTGAGGTGGTATGATACACCAACGGAGCGCCAGATGCGGGGGAAGTGACGGTCGAACCCGCTGGGCTGAACCGTGGAGATATTGGCGTAGCTGGTGAAGTGTCGGCTGTACTCACCAGTCATGTCTGGCGAATACAGATAGGAGTACACTTCTTGGTGCTCTTGGGCCAGCCCGCAAATGAGCATTCGGCTATAATTGCCAAGGCCGGTATTGTTTTTAAATGCCCTTTTTGCTTCGAAACCAATTATCATAGTGTTACTTTGTTGCTAAAAGTGATATTTTATTACAATCTGCAAATTTACAATTTTTTTTTGTATCTTTGCATCCTTGAAATTAAATTTAAACATTATTTATGAATTTCATTTTCTAATGGATACAATCTCTGCCATCATTATCACCCAGGACGAGGAACGCAACATTGGCCGTTGCCTCGATTCTTTGGCGGGCATTGCCGACGAGGTGGTGGTGGTGGATTCGGGCTCTACTGATGCCACCGAGCAGATTTGCCTCGGCCATGGCGCCCGTTTCGTTCCACACCCTTGGGAGGGTTATTCTCAGCAGAAAAACTATGCCGAGAGCCTGGCCGCTGGCAACTGGATTCTGTCGTTGGATGCCGACGAAGCTCTCTCCGACCAGCTCCGCCAATCCATCCTGCAGCTGAAGGGTGAGGGGCTGGACAATGGCGCAGCCTATAGCTTCTCTCGCCTCAACAATTATTGTGGCCATTGGATCAAGCATTGTGGCTGGTATCCCGATGAGAAGGTGCGCCTTTGGCCCAAGGGGAGCTGCCAGTGGGATGGCGTGGTGCACGAAGAACTCCAGTGGCTGCGCCCTGTGAACAAGGTTCGACTGGATGGCGATTTGTTGCATTATTCCTATTATAGCGTCAGCGATCATGCCACCCGCCAAGTGAAGTATGCCACCCTCGCCGCTCAGAAAGCATGTGCCCAAGGCAAGCGTGCCGGTGTGGGGGCTTTGGTCATCAAGCCGGCGTGGAATTTCTTGCGCAATTACCTTTTCAAAGGTGGGTTCCTCGATGGCAGGGCAGGTTTCCTAGTATGCAAGATGTCAGCCTTCTACACCTTCTTGAAATATGCCAAGCTGCGTGAGTTGAATAATCAGCAGCAAGATTGATTAGTTAACATTATTACATTAATATAGTATGCCAGAAATTAAAGATAGCAACAGAAATCTCTTTGATAAATATTCCTTCGATGAGAAAGTGCGCCTCTATGAGGCTGCCGCCGAACTGTATAGCGAGAACAAGCGTCAGCTTTTCGACCGCTTGGTGCAGAATCGCACCCGCCACATCTGTGTGGTGTTGGAGGATATCTTCCAGTCGCACAACGCCAGCGCTGTGCTGCGCAGCTGCGATTGTTTCGGTGTGCAGGACGTGCATGTGATAGAGGACAAGAACAAGTATGCACCCAACTCCGATGTGTCCATGGGCTCCGACAAGTGGGTAGATTACTACAAGCACCCCACCATCCTCCAAACCTATGACGAGCTGCGCTCCAAGGGCTACAAGATCATTGCCACCCTCCCACACGAGAACGACACCATGATCACCGACCTTGACATCTCCCAGCCCACAGCCCTCGTGTTTGGCACCGAGCTCACCGGCCTCACCCAAGATGCCATCGACCATGCCGACGGCTACGTCAAAGTGCCCATGTATGGCTTCACCGAGAGTTTCAATATCTCCGTCTGCGCCGCCCTCTCGCTCTTCTATCTCACCGAGAAGATGCGTGCCAATAAGTCCATCCATTGGCAGCTCTCAGCCGAAGAACAGACCACCCTCAAACTCTATTGGAGCATGCAGGTGATTCACGACGGGCGCCATGTGATGGAGCAGCTCGAAAAGCGCATCTTTGGTTAATCCTTCATTAGCCTTGCTGCCATGCGGTTCTTTGCCCCCTTGATTCTGCTATTGTCCTTGGCTTTGGCTTCGTGCCACTCCAGCCTTCCACTGCCCGCTGTCCCTTCCAATCAGTTCGAAAATCCTGCTTGTGACCTCTGCCACTACATGGCCACAGGGCATCTTATCTTTGTGCGCGACACGGCTGGCATGGGCTCTGCCATTGCCGCCTCCACGGGCCAATACACCCATGTGGCCATCGCCCAATGCACCGACAGCGGCCTTTTCGTCATCGAGGCACTGCCCCAGCTGGGTGTCGTCCGACGTCCTTTCGAATCCTTTGGGGCCGACATCCTTGACATCGACAGCTGCTTTCTTTGCGTGGTGGATTTTTATGCGCTCAACATCCCCTTCGACACCGCTCGCTTCATCGCCCGCGTCAACTCCCTGCTCGGACAGCCCTACGACGACTATTTCATGCCCGACAACGGCCGCATCTATTGCAGCGAGCTGGTGTATGAATGCTTTCTCGATTCGGCTGGCAACCATCTCTTCTCCGCTGCTCCCATGAATTTCCTCGACTCCGCAGGCCGCCTGCCCCGCTATTGGCAGCAACATTTCGACAGCCTCGGTTTCCTTGTGCCCCAAGGGGTGCCGGGCACCAATCCCACAGCCATGTCGCAGTCGCCCTTCCTCCTCCGCACCAAGTATCAATAACGCATTTCCTTAGGTTGTAAATGACTGAAAATACCCCGCAACATACTGATATAGTATCATAAATGGCAACCTCAATAAGAGTTATTTTGCATCATAACACATTCATAATTAATGATGTAAGAAAATAATTCAAAAAAAAGATTGATAATTCAATTTTTTGTTGTACTTTTGCATCCTCAATAACATCAACAATATTAATCAATTGCAATATGACTAAAGCAGAAATCGTAGCAGAAGTAGCCAGACGTACTGGCATCGAACGTGTAGCAGTTCAGGTAACCATCGAAGAGATGATGAACACCATCAAAGAGAATATGATCAATGGCGAGAATGTTTATCTTCGTGGTTTCGGTACTTTCGAGCTGAAACAGCGCGCCGAGAAGACCGCACGCAATATCACCAAGAACACTACCGTGATTGTTCCCGCTCACAAGATTCCTAAATTCAAGCCCTGCAAAGAATTCATGGAAAAGGTGAAATAATCACTTCCGCATTTATTGAATCAAAAAGGCCCTGCCATCCGGTAAGGCCTTTTTTCGTTTGGTGAGGAGCGAGGAGGGGAGAGAGTGGATAGTGGAGAGTGAAGAGGAGAGAGAAGGGAGGATAGTGGAGAGAGAAGAGGGGAGAGTGGGGAGGGATGGAGATGGGGCGTATGACGAGAATGAAGAGAGGAAAGTGAATAGTGAAGTGTGAAGAGTGAAAAGTGAAGAGTGGAAAGATGAGAGTGGAAAGATGAGTGTGAAAAGATGAGTGTGAAAAGATGAGTGTGAATAATGAATAGAGGATTGTCGTATATGACTTGACGGCTCCCGCCCACCTACTACCTGCTCCCTACTACCTACTCCCTGCTCCCTACTCCCTGCTCCCTACTCCCTGCTACCTACTACTTGCTACCTACTCCCTGCTCCCTGCTACCTCCTACCTACTACCTGCTACCTACCACCTGCTACCTACCACCTACTCCCTACTACCTACTCCCTGCTACCTCCTCTCTTCTCCCCAAAATTTTCGCATCTTCCGCTTG
>JAKSMP010000003.1 GCA_024400505.1 Bacteroidales bacterium
TTTATAGTTTGACAATTTGTTACAAATTTATGTACATTTCGTTTTGCGATTTATAGACGTCTCGCCATTCGGTGGGTGTGTACCCCGTAACTTTCTTGAATGCGCGGCGAAATGTATTGGCGGAGTTGTACCCTACCGCCTCCGACACCTGCTCGACTTTGCCACCATCAGAAAGCAACTGCTTGGCCTCATTGATGCGATAGCCGTTGACATAGTCAAAGAAGCTAGCTCCTATCACGTCGCGCATAAAATAATAGAAATACGAAGAGTTGGTGCCCATGCGCTGCACTAGGTCGTCCACGCATAGCTGCGGATTGTGATAAACTTTCTCTCTCTCCATCAACAACGTCAGCTCCTGTGTCATTTTGCGTTGTTGGTCGGGGGTAAAGAAATCGGACGCCGTGTGGTACACAGGGGAATCTGGCTCAGACTTGACTTTTTCCCCATCTACGAAAGCTTGCAGGTTGGAGATAGTTTTGTCGGCAACGAACGTCTGAATATACACCTTGTATGACAATATCGTATATAGTGCTATTTCAATGACCGAATATAGGATATAGAGCCATTCGGAATAGCCGACAGACAATGACGCTATCTTATATATCGGATACACAGCGAATGCCCACACCAAAATATAAACAAACCAAGTAGTGCGATGGCTCTCGACATTGGAGTAATGAAAAAACAGCATTTTGTTGAATTTCTTCACGCGCCAGACTATTGCCGCAAACAAGACTACAATCCAAATGATGGTGAGCACACTGAACATCACAAAACTGCCCGAAACCACAAACGCCAGATAGACAACCAAGCCCGTCAAAAAGATAGACCAATAAGCCTTTGGTGAGGGGTATTTAGATGTGAGCAACGAGATACCAGCTAAGATAAACATGGCTGTCACCAACAAATCGGTGAATGGGAAAATATAGTCGAAAAATGCTGTGTCTGGGAGATATGCCTTTTGTATGAAATGCAGGGCCGCTAGAACGGCATCAAGAAATAGCGTTATGCCCGCCAAACGCATGGTTGGAGGCGTTTTCAAAGGACTTGCGGGGGGGGGGGGGCGGATCTAAAAGGGCTTAATCGGGCAGCAAAACACAGCCCAACTCCCAGCATCAGCGTGGCACACAGATACAGCCCCACCACCATATTATATATAGGCATCACATCAAATTCCATCTTGCAATAATGTGCTTGATTTTTTTTGCAAAGATACGAAAAATATCGAAAAAAGCGCCAATTAACGATCCTCTTTTGCGACAAAAATGTTATTGATGTTTGTTTTGCGCAGAAATAATCAGAAAGACGCACCACTCTAGCAAAACCCACAACACACTAAAGGTCATACAAAAAACACTCGAATCAGACACACCCCTGCATATCTCAAATCGGTCAAAAACCTTATTGAACCCAATTCTAATTCTTTTGCACCACACATCTTCTTTGATGAGTGAGATATATGTAGAATAGTATGTACTTTTGCAAAAAAATAAAGAATAACTCTATCACAATTTAAACGATTATGAATATCGAAAACAAAAAAACAAATTACTGCGCACCCCAAGTGAAGGTGGTCGCATTCCAAATCGAGAAGGGCTTTGCGGGTTCAGACCTCAATCGCCTTTTAGAAATCCCAAGCAATACCCAAGTGGAAAGTTGGCGCTATAATGGCGACAATACTTCCGACAACATCTCCAACCACTTTGGCAATCTCGGTTGGCGATAAGAAAAGCAGGTTATTATCATATATTAGAATATGCGATATTTTATGAAAAATAGATTTTCTTTAACCATGTTGGCACTGGCCTTGTTGGGCACTAGCATGGTTGCTTGCCAAAAAGACAAGGACGAACAGATGGGCCTGAGTTCCTTCAAGGCTGTAATTGATCAAAGTGGCAAAACCCATCTGTATGGTGATGGTTATCTAGGCGTGGCCTGGGACGCGAACGACCAAGTATTGATATCCAATGGCACCCCAAATACAGCGGCAGCCGGCAACAGACCCAATAACACTTGCGCGTATAAAGTAAATAGCATTTCGGACAACGTTGCCACATTCCAAGCAATCAACGATCCTCGTGGCGATCAGAATAACATCAAGGGAGATGCCTATGCATTGTATCCCGCCACATCGGCTTTGGTCAACGAGGATGGCAGTCTGTCGGTCAACATACCCAAGTTGCAGACCTATGTTGAAAACAGCATGAAGGGGTCGCCCATGTATGCCGAGTACCACAGAAGTGGCAACGACAATAGTAATTTTGGAAACAACGATGCTCCCACACTCCGATTCAAGAACCTCTGCAGCCAGCTGCGACTGAACCTGCAAGGCAACTACACCATCCGCTATATCGAAGTGAGATGTTCCGATGCTAACATGTATCTGTCTGGCAACTTCAACATTTCTAGGGTTCAGGAAGGCCCTGAAAGCAACCGCGTTGATGTTTGGGAAGCACGCACCGAACCCATGGCCGACCCCACCAAGGGCATGAGCAAATACATCTCGCTCGACTGCGGCAGAAATGGCGTTGACATCAGCAGTGCCACAGACTTCAACATCTTCCTCCCTGTGGGCAACTACAACATTGCCATCGCCCTTACCGATATCAACGGACGCAGAACCAAGCTCAACTCCACCTCGGCTATCAACTTCACCCGCGACCATGTGAAGAAGCTTACCACATCTGTCACATTCCAAAATGAGGCAGGAGCCGAGATACCCCATTCTGCTGGAATCTTTGCCATCAACGCCACAGACCATGTATATCTCTCGCCCACCAATCTGATGAACACCGCTGGCCCCGATCGCTACTACGACGAGGCCTGGTGCTTCTCACAGCATCCCTACGACCTTGTGGGTACCTATACTGACCATCAGACTGTTTGGAACCGCTTCAGCTGGAGCACAACTGATGCCAACGACGACTTTGGCATGAAGGTGAATGTGCACACCGACCAGTCGCAGGCCGACGAGGAGTTTCTGGACTGGGGTGTGAACGAACAAACCTCACATGATGGTCAGGTTCGCTATCCCGCCAACTACGGCTTCACCCTTTCCGCCGATGAATGGAGATATTTGCTGGGTCTAGATGGTACTAGTCGTGTTGCCCAACACATGGAACCTGAAAGCAGGTGCTATGGCTATGCCTACATTCTCCCAGAAGAAGGCTACCAATTTTATGCATTTGGCCGGTTGTGGAGTAGAAACGACTTTAAACCCGAAGGTAGCACCACTATACCTATCGTGCATGACCTCCATCCCAACGGCAACGACATCGTAACTTCCGAACTCGGCCTATATGATTGTCGTGTGCGCATCGACAACAACTGGTATTCGGGCATACCCTGCCTAGTAATCTACCCCGACAACATGCCTAAGAGCAAACAGTTGCAGTCTTGGGAATATTATTGCAACAACCTGTCGTACGCTATCAGCGACGATCGCTACCGCGAGTTGAAAGATTATGGTTGTTGCTTCCTTCCTCTCCTCGGACAGGGACAAGGCGCAGCAGACAACACCACTGCCCAACAAGTAGGTTTCGGTGGATTCTATTGGACCAGCTCCTCCGCCAACAACAACCAGGCATATTACGTGCACCTTGTCCACAACAACACCCACATTAGCGCATCTATTGCATCTAACACCCGTGGCAACGGCAACGCTGTGCGCCTGGCATCGCACGCTCCCGCCGACTCTCGTCACAACACCACAAGCAAAAGATCCAGATAATTGGGCTCTATAATCGAGTAGGAGGTAAACACTAATCGTAGATGTTTATCTCCTACTTTCATGTTTACCGACCTCTCACACCACCTCTAGGGGAGTTTTATAAATTAAAAAGCTGTTAATCATTTGTTTATGTTAATATTTTTTCATATCTTTGCAAAATAATTGAAGAGTCTTGATATGGCATACAAAAAATCATCTGAAACAGGCATGTTCGACCAGGAATTCACCCCCTATCAAAAATACAGAAAAGATGATGCCTATATGAAGAAAAATGTGTAACTTTGCAACCGAAATCACTCCTCGAAACCTATTCGATAAATGAGGCTGTAAAAGAAGTTAAATTACCTAAAAGGAGGAACAAAGGATTCTATGCCATCTTTAGGTCAAAAAATGAATTTATAGAACCCACCTATAGTTATTTTGATACTATATATTATATATCTTCAGCTGCTCGGTTTTCATTCTCACTTTCAGCCAGCTTTCCAGGCGTTCCATGTCGGCGGGGCTTAGGGGCGCGTCGCTCTTCACTATCACCACCGTCTGGTCGTGCTGCGCCGCTTGCTTGGGCATCGAAAGTCCCTTGGTGATGGACACATCCGAAATGGCGGGGTATTGGGTGCGAATCTCGCTGGCCAGCTGGGGGTATTCCTTGTCGGCATTGCGGTATTGGTTTATCTCCTCGCGCAGCGAGGCAATCAGGCTGTCGCGCTGCTGCAGGCTGTTCGCGCTTCGTTCATAAAGATCCTTCACCACATCGTCCGATCGCAGGCCTCCCAGGGTGCTGGTGTTGAAGGCCAGTTGCCCCCTCAGCAGGTGGTGCTCTTCGGCCAGGCTGTAGAGGCTCTCACGGGTGGTGGCGTCCAGCTCGCTCGAAGTCAGGTAAAGTTCCACCGAGGAGTGGTTGCTCTCGTGGCTCACCTTGTATTCATATATCAGGTTGGCATCCATCCGCTTGGCGCTGCTCACAAAGGCGGCCACATTGCGGTCGAAGTTGTTCTGGCGCACAATGCTGATGGCGGAGAAAATGCTGGGTATGATGATGATGATAAGTATGATGGAGATAGTGCGCGAGATGCGCTTGCGCTGTTTCTCGTCGGCAAACGAGGCTTGGCTGAAGCCCAAGTATTTCACGCCCAAGAAAGCTGCCAGGGCAATGAATGCGCTGTTGATAAAGAACAAGTAAAGGGCGCCCATGGCATAGTGCAGGTTCAGCTGAGCAATGCCGTAGCCTATGGTGCACAGCGGGGGCATAAGGGCCGTGGCAATGGCCACGCCGCTTATCACCGTGCCGCGCTCCTTGCGGCTGGTTTCCAGTATGCCGGCCAGTCCGCCAAAGAAAGCAATCAGCACATCATAGATAGTGGGGTTGGTGCGGGCCAGCAGCTCGGTGGGGTTTTCCAGGTTCAGCGGGGTGAGGAAGAAATAGATGGCCGATGCGGCAATAGAAATGCCGCCCATCACCCCCAGGTTCTTCAGCGCATAGCGGAAGAGCTTGAGGTCGTTGGTGCCCAGCGCCAGCCCTAGCCCCACAATGGGGCCCATCAAAGGCGACACCAGCATGGCGCCAATAATCACGGGTATAGAATTCACATTCAATCCCACCGATGCGATGATGATGGCAAAAGCCAGGATATACACATTGGGGCCGCGGAAGGGGATATTGTTTTTGATGCTGGTGGCCGCAGCCTCCACATCCAGGTCGTTGGCCAACCCCACGCGGGGGTTCAAATATCGGGCCAGCAGGCTCCGTTTGTTGTTGTTTTCATTCATGATTCAATCGTGTTAATGCGGCTGCAAAGATACATAATATTTCTCAATTGCAGCACTATAAAAATGGATTCTATAATGTTAAATATTTTTTTTGTTCATAAATTATGCGTAATTTTGCAATCGATAATAAGTGCAATTATTAATGAATTGTAATCGTAACATATTGATTTACACCCCCCCGTTGTCGGATACACGTTTTTAGTGCATCAAACTAGCCGTGTTATTGCTTCATGCTCTATCCCTTTTCGCAACTCATTGGAAGCTGAGAAAAGAGACTTCCCATACCCTTTGCCGTGATACTGAACCCGCAGAAACTCTTTGTTTGAGCTGCTGCTGGGCACATGCGACGTGAATTGATCATTACTTTAAAGAAATCATTAATATAAAACAAAAAATTCAAAACAATGAGAAAGTCTAAAACCTCAAAACAAGCTTATGTGGCCCCCGTTGTCCGCTCTGTGGCATTCCAAGTAGAAAGAGGATTCGCCGGTTCCCCTCGTCCCGAAGCCCTTATGGTGGAGTCTGTTGCTGAAAGTCAGCAAAATTTTGATGGCTCCCATTTCTCCTATGGTTTTCGTAACAATTAATAATTAGGTAAGGAAATGAAAAAAAGTATAATTCTTTTCGCTTCGGCAGCATTGTTTGCCCTAGGCATCACCTCCTGCCAAAAAGATGAATCTGTAGTAAAATTCAAAGCCACCATCGAAAGAGCTTCCTCCAAGACAAGTGTGACTAATTTGCAAAACACTGGTAGCCATACAGTCGCATGGGTGAGTGGTGACGCAGTCAAAGTGTTCAACGTATTAAATGCGGTTAATCATAATTCGAACCAGCAGTTTGTTTTCACCGCAGGTGAAGTTAGTGCTAGCAACACCACCACTTTCAATACTACTGACGCTAACGCCACATCGCTGACCGAAAATCCTAGTCAAGTATATGTTGGCTATCCTTCCGATTATTTTGATGCTTACAATCAGGTGAATATCCCAACTATTCAGACCTACCTGAACAACGACGTACATAAATTTCCTATGTATGCTGTGTCTGATGGCGCTTTTTCCAACAACACCACTCTCCATTTCTACAACCTTTGCGGTATTGTAAGAATAAAGATGCCTATTGTTAGTGGCAAGCTAGTCAACAAACTTATTATTACCACCGATAATCAAAAAATCTCAGGCCTTTTTGATATTACTGGTAGTGCCGAACAGCTTCAATTAACTCCCCACTACGGTTCCAATGAGGTGACCATGAATTTCCAAAACCCCATCGACCTTAGTTCTACCTCTCAGTATTTCTATGTCTATCTTCCTGCTGCCAGTTACTCCAATTTCAAGTTCGAGTTCCACACCACCGGCAATCAGGTCTTAGAAGTTGAAAATAATGCATCATCCCCCATTGTGATTGAACGTGGCATAGTTACTACTATTGACCTGCAAACTTTAAACGATCCAGCACAATGGCGTACCGAGTCACTCCCGGCCAACCCTAATTACTATTCTGTTTCGGAGACCAAACAGGTGAGATTCTCAAGCGGTAATCTTCAGTTCACAAATCCAGGATATTTTGATTTTGCCCCCACTCAGCATGAAGTGATTCATTTTATTTATACTGATGTTGATGGTAGAGATTTCCCTTACCATACAGATCTCTTCATTCTTAGCACTGAGAGTAATGTGTTTGGGGTCCCGCCAATTAATCCGGACTATGATTATATACCTACCAACGCAACCTTGCCTATTACTGGAGAATTTCACGATTGGGGATTTAACATGAATCCATATAGTGATTTTCATTTTGGGTATCATGCTGAACTTTTTGATGACTATTATCAAATTCCTTGTCGTTGGCGCACCTTGTCTTCATCAGAATGGAATTACCTTATCAATGAACGTCCCAATGCTACTCGTTTGCGCACTTTTGTAAAAGTCCAGAATGAAGGCGGCAATTTCGCTGGTATGCTTATCTTCCCCGATGGCTTTACTGGTGCGAGCGGTATCAATTTAGATTTTGGCACCTACCATCTAGGCTCTGAAGAATATGCAGCAGTTAATAATTTGACTATTGCTCAGTACAATCAATTAATTGCCAATGCCACCTTCTTCCCCGTCACCGGACATTTCTCATTAACTGCTACCACCACCGCTTTTGATCTTCAAGAGGCTGATCGGTTTGGTACATATTGGTGTTGCGATGCCCAAAATGGAGAGCACAAGGCAATGCGGTTCACTATTCCTCTAGGTAATGGTGGATATGGTTCCTTTGGTTATGTGGCTCAAGAGAAGCCTTCAACCAATAATGCTTATCCTGCAATATTGAACTTCTTTGCTGTTCGTTTGGCTCAGGATGCTATGGAGAAAACCTCCGGTTCATGGAGCGAGATTCCTGCCACTCCCGCCACTCCCGCCAAAAGCAGAAAGAAATAATCAGCTTTACTGATTGTTCGTCATACAAGGGATGCCAGCCGGCATCCCTTTTTTTTGATTACAGCCCCTGCTTACGTGTGGGCTCTATCGATGCTTTGGATGGCGGTTGGGGGTAAGCAACCCCCATCGTTGTTCGTTGCTTGGGGCTTGAATGGAGCATTTTTGTGGCTTGGGCCTTCGCTGTGGCTTCACTCTTCCTTCGCTCGGGCTTCGAAGTGGCTTCGCTACCGCTTCGCTGCGCCTTCGCTTCCACTGCGCTGCCGCTTCGCTGGTTCTTCGCTGCTCCTTCGCTGCTCCTTCGCTGCCGCTTCGCTGGTTCTTCGCTCATCCTTCGCTCAGGCTTCGCTCGGCTTCGCTCGGCTTCGCTGAACGGGGTGGTGGAGCGAAGATGAACCCTAGCCACACCCTAGCTCCAACGAAGGAGCTACCTAGGCGTTACCACGGCACTACCACGCTTGATGCCGATCCGACCCTTTCGGCATACAGCCACCATACAGCCACCATACAGCCACTATACAGCCGCTATACAATCACCACCCATCCCACGAGCCCCCAACCGGCCTCTATGCCTTATGCCCACGCCCAAGGGAGTGAAAAAATAGGGGGGAGAAGAAAAACATGAGACACAACAGAATAAGCCTGCCAACAGGGCAAAAAGAAGGGGCTGAGGGAGAATTTTGGAGAGGGGATTTTAATTATTGGATATTTTTTAGTAATTTTGTAGCATGGAAACACAACCTCAAAATGTCACAAGACGCAAAGAAAGAATGTCTTACGAACAGGCATTCAACATCAATGCAGGCCACAAGCCTCCGCAAGCCATTGAGCTGGAGGAGTCGGTGCTGGGCGCGCTGATGCTTGACGCCAACGCGCTGAACACGGCCATTGACATGGTGCATGAGGAGTTTTTCTATAAGCCCGAACACAAGATTATCTTCCGCGCCATCCACAAGCTCTTTGAGCTGAACCAGCCTGTGGACCAGATGACGGTGCTGAACCAGCTGCGCCAGAGCGGCGAGCTGGAGGCCGCCGGCGGCGCCTATCACCTGTCGGAGCTGACAAGCCATATTGTGAGTGCCGCCCACATCGAATACTACAGCCGCGTGCTGAGCGAGAAGTTCATCGCCCGCGAGATGATTCGCATCTCCACCGAGACCATCAGCAAGGCCTACGACGAGACCACCGATGTGGTGGACCTGCTGGACCACACCGAGCAGCACCTGATGGATATCAACGACAAGAATTTCCGCTCCGATTTCCACCCGATAGGCGACCTGGTGTATGCCGCCCAGGAGCAGATCAAGGAGGCTGTGAACAACGAAGGAGAGTCGCTGGGCGTGCCAAGCGGATTTACCGACCTGGATCGCAAGACGGCAGGTTTCCACCCCGGCACACTCATCATCCTGGCAGCCCGCCCCGCCATGGGTAAGACCGCCTTTGCGCTGTCCATAGCGCGCAACATTGCCGTGGACCAAGGCAAGGCGGTGGCGTTCTTCTCGCTGGAGATGACCGGCGTGGAGCTGGCCATGCGACTGATATCGGGCGAAGCCGAGATACCGGGCGACAAGCTGAAGAAGGGCGAGCTGATGCCCCACGAGCAGGTGCAGCTGGAGCAGCGCACACAGTCGCTCAACGAGGCCAAGATCTTTATCGACGACACTCCGCAGCTGACCATCTATGAGCTGCGCGCCAAATGCCGCCGACTGAAGCAGCACCACGACATTCAGATGGTGTTTATCGACTACCTGCAGCTGATGAGCGCAGGCAACGACGCCATGAACCGCAATGGCAACCGCGAGCAGGAAATCAGCACCATCAGCCGCCAGCTGAAGGCATTGAGCAAGGAATTGCAGATACCGGTGCTGGCCATGTCGCAGCTGAGCCGTGCCGTGGAAACCCGCGGCGGCACCAAGAAACCCATGCTGAGCGACCTGCGTGAGTCGGGCGCTATTGAGCAGGACGCCGATATTGTGATGTTTATCTACCGCCCCGAGTACTACGGCATCACCGAGGACGAAGGGGGCAACACCCTGGGCATGGCCGACATAATACTGGCCAAGCACCGTAGCGGCGAAGTGGGCGAGGTGCGCCTGCGGTTTGAGGGCAAGTATGCCCGATTCAAGAATCAGGAGATTGTGAGCAGCATGCAGGCAATGAGCTCGGGCATGGCGCAGAACAGCAACTTTGACAACGCTTCGGCCGCACCCAACACCTTGCTGGTGGAATCGCGGATAAACAACGAGAACGAAAACATGTTCAACAGCAACACCCCCAAGCCCGACGATGAAAATCCCTTTTATTAGGATCAGGCAAGGGGCAGAAAGAAACACTGATAATAATTAACAAATATAATACATTTCCATGGAAAATATCGAAAACCTCACCAAGAAAGATCTCTTGAAAGAGACCATCAAACACATCGACATCAAGAAATACGACTCCACTGAGTTGATTGACGCCATGCGCAGCATGTCGTTCACCAGCCGCGACACCGCCCGCGCTGCCGACATCCTGACCATGATGTGCAAGGAGAAGGATTGCACCAACATCCTCACCCTGGCCGGTTCCACCAGTGCTGCTGGTTGCATGCAGGTGTATGTGGACATGGTTCGCAACAAGATGATTGACGCTGTGGTGTCCACTGGCGCATCCATCATCGACATGGACCTCTTTGAGGCTCTCGGTTTCAAACACTATGTGGGAACCAAGGAGAACGTGATCCCCGACACCAAGTTGCGCGAGCTTTATATCGACCGTATCTACGACACCTTCATCGACGAAGAAGAGTTGCAGGCTTGCGACAACGCCACCTATGAGCTGGCCAACATGCTGGAGGCACGCCCCTACAGCTCCCGCGAATTCCTCTATGAGCTGGGCAAATGGCTGCACAACGGCCGCGGCGTGAAGAAAGACAGCCTTATCCAGACCTGCTACGAGTGTGGTGTGCCCATCTTCTGCCCCGCATTCAGCGACAGCTCTGCCGGTTTCGGCATTGGCAAGCACCAGTGGGAGCGCGCCCAGAAAGGCGAGAAGTATTTGAGCATCGACAGCGTGTGCGACTTTGTGGAGCTGACCAAGATCAAGATGAACTGCCCCGAGAGCGGCCTGTTCATGGTGGGTGGCGGCACTCCCAAGAACTTTGCACAGGACACCGTGGTGTGCGCCGAAATCCTTGGCTACGAGGTGCCCATGCACAAATATGCTGTTCAGATTACCGTGGCCGACGTGCGCGACGGCGCATGCAGCTCTTCCACCCTCTTGGAGGCTGGCAGCTGGGGCAAGGTGAGCGAGGAACTGCAGCAGATGGTTTATGCCGAAGGCACCACTGTGATTCCCGCCATCGTGAGCTACGCCTACCACAACGGCAGCTGGAAAGACCGCGAATACAAGAACTGGCAGAAACTTTTTGAGAAATAATAGCATACGTATATGGACGACAAGACTCGATGTAAACTCCGCGAGTTGATCCAGAACGAAGTGGTCTTGGCCACGGGCTGCACTGAGCCCGTGGCCGTGGCCCTTTGTGTGGCCAAGGCTTGCGAGACCCTGGGCTGCGAGCCCGAGAAGGTGAACCTGCTACTGAGCAAGAACGTGTTTAAGAACGCCATGGGCGTGGGTATTCCCGGCACGGGCATGATAGGACTGCCCATAGCGGCCGCCATGGCCGTGGTGGCAGGCGACTCCAGCCGTCAGCTGGAGGTGCTGAACTTGGAACCCCAGCAGGTGGAACAGGCCAAGAAATGGCTTGCCAACCATGCCCAGGACATCACCATAGGGGTGAAAGAGGATGGCGACAAGCTGCATATCGAATGTGAATGCTCAGCCGGAGCGAACAAGGGCAAGGCCATCATCAACCGCCGACACACCAATTTTGTGTATGTGGCCCGCAACGAGGAAGTGTTGCTGTGCAAGGATGAAGAGTGCGGATGCGCCCAGCAGCAAAACACAGCTGCCACCGACGACCTGCAACTGACCGCCCGCATGGTGTATGACTACGCCACCACGGCCCCGCTGGAAGAACTTGAATTTATCCTCGAGACTGTCAAATACAACGACGCTGCTGCCGAAGAAGGCCTGAAGGGCTACGGCTTGCACACAGGCAAGATACTGATGGAGAACGCCAACGGCGACTTGGTGCACACCGTGGTTGCACGCACCGTGGCTGCCAGTGACGCCCGCATGGACGGATGCACCCTCTCGGTGTATAGCAACAGCGGCAGCGGCAACCAGGGCATCTGCTGCACCCTGCCCGTGTATAACTACGCCAAGGCCAAAGGCTGCAGCCAAGAGCAAATTATCCGCGCCCTGATACTCAACCACCTGATGTCGATTTACGTGAAACGAGGCATCGGCCGATTGAGCGCGCTGTGCGGCATTGTGAATGCCAGCATAGGCGTCACTTGCGGCATCGTTTATCTGCATGGCGGCACCTTCGAGCAGATGGGGTTTGCCATCAAGAACTTGATCAACACCATTGCCGGCATGTTGTGCGACGGAGCCAAACCCAGCTGCGCGCTGAAGATGAGCACCGGCTTGTATAGCGCCTTTGTGAGCGCAGAACTGGCCTACCACGGCCATGTGGTGGATGCCACCGACGGCCTCAGCGAGAGCGATGTGGATAACTCTATCCGCAACCTGGGCATACTGGGACACGACGGCATGGACCAAGTGGACGACACGGTGCTGGACATCATGACCCACAAACACTAAGTGATGACCAAAAGGAAACCACTTGGGCCGAGTGGGAGGGAAGGTGCGACCGAGGATTAACGATAGCTGGTTGAAAACTTTCTCGAAAAGATATATACTCATTGAAAAATTATTGATAATTTTGCAATCGGAAAAAATAACGCTTTAAACATGGAAAATAGAAAGGAAGAACTGTATTCGCAGGTGATACCTGCTGGAAAGCGCCGCTACTTTTTCGACGTGAAGGAAACTCGTGGAGGTGACAAATTTATCACTATTACCGAAAGCCGCAAGGTTTTCAACAATGCTACTGGAGATTTTTACTACGACAAGAATAAGCTTTTCCTGTACAAGGAAGATTTCGAGAAGTTTATGAAGGGTCTGCAAAATGCCTTTTCTTTCATTGAGACCGGCATTGAACCCGAGCCTGTGGTGGACGAAAACATCTATCACAGCATTGAAGACGACAGCGAATTCAGCGCCAAGCTCGACAATATTGACCTCAAATTCTAGTTGGCACCACCATGGGTAAGATAATCTCTATCGCCAACCAGAAAGGCGGAGTGGGCAAAACTACCACCTCGGTGAACCTGAGCGCCGCTTTGGCTGTGATGGAATACAAGGTGCTGCTGGTGGATGCCGACCCCCAGGCCAATGCCTCCTCGGGACTGGGCATCGACACTGAGTCGCTGGAGAAGAGCGCCTATGAGTGTTTCCTGGGCCAAGCCGAAGTGCAGGAGTGCCTGGTGGAAACCGACACCCCCAACCTGTGGGTGCTGCCCACGCGCATCGACCTGGTGGGAGCCGAAGTGGAGCTGGTGAACCAGAAAAACCGCGAGTACTATATGGCCAACGCCTTGGCAAAGGTGAAGGACCAGTTCGACTTTATCATCATCGACTGCAGCCCCTCGCTGGGCTTGATCACCGTCAATGCCCTCACGGCAAGTGATTCGGTAATCATCCCCATCCAGAGCGAGTATTTTGCACTGGAAGGATTGGGCAAACTGCTTAACACCGTGCGTATTGTGCAGACTCGCTTGAACCCCAAGTTGAACATCGAAGGACTCCTTATCACGATGTACGACTCCCGCTTGCGACTGGCGCGCCAGGTGGTGGAGGATGTGCGCACCCACTTCAAGAAGCTGGTGTTCGACACCCTTATCTATCGCAACACCAAGTTGGCCGAGGCACCCAGCTATGGCAAGTCCATCATCATGTATGATGTCACCTGCCCCGGCGCCACCAACTACCTGAACTTGGCCACCGAAATACTGAAACGAAACAAGCTAATAGTCAATAATGGCAACTAAGAAACCCCTTATACCCGGACGAGGCCTCGATGCCATCCTTGGCGATATCAATATCGACAATATCAACGGCACCCAGTCGGATGTGACCGCATCTATCAGCATGGTGCCCATCAGCGATATCGAGACCAATCCCTATCAGCCCCGCAAGGAATTTGACGAGACCGCCCTGCAAGAGTTGGCCCAGTCGATTAGAGAGCAGGGTGTGATCACCCCCATCACTGTGAGAAGAATGCCCGACGGCAAATACCAGCTGATTGCTGGCGAACGCCGTTTCAGAGCTTCACAGATAGCCGGCCTCACCGAGATGCCGGCCTACATCCGTGTGGCCACCGACGGCCAGGTGATGGAAATGGCACTGGTGGAAAACATCCAGCGCGAGAACCTCAACGCAATGGAGATTGCGCTCTCCTATAATGCGCTGATAGAGGACTGCCAGCTCACCCATGAGCAGCTGAGCCAGCGCGTGGGTAAGGAGCGTTCCACTATCACCAACTATCTGCGCCTGCTGAACCTGCCAGCCGAGACTCAGTTGGCCTTGAGCCAAGGGCAGATAAGCATGGCACACGCCCGCGCCCTGATCAATGTGGAAGACCCCGAGAAGCATATCGCCATACTGCACGATATTGTCAATCGCCACCTCTCTGTGCATCAGGCCGAGCAGATGGTGAAGGCCGCCAAGGCCGAAGCCAAGCCCAAAAGCCCCACAGCCAAGCCCGAGCTGCCCAACCTGCACAGCGCCGCGCAGTCGCGTCTGCGCCAGCTTTTGGGCAACGATGTGGAGATTGTGCGCTCCCGCCGAGGCAAAGGGTCGATGACCATCCACTTTAACAACGATGAGGATTTCAACCGCATATTGAAATTGCTCAACCAGGAATAAAAAAACGATAAGAAGCAAGGTGCGCAAGGTAATAATGATTGTGGGTTTGTTGCTGGTGCTGGCCACTGGCGCGAGGGCACAGGAGACTGTGGTGTCGGTGGCGCCGAGCAGTGTCACCGATGTGCCCAAGAGCGACCACAATCCTACCAAGGCGCTGTTGCTCTCGCTGGTGCCGGGAGCCGGACAGATATACAATGGCCAGGCGTGGAAGGTGCCCATCTTCTATGCCGCACTGGGTGGGGTGGGATACCTCACCTATAATTATTATACGCAGATGCGCACTTTCAAAAAGGAGTATCTGGCCATAGGATACGACGGCTCTTCGACGTTGCCCAACTACGAGGGGTATCCCGGCAGCAGCATTTACAACCTCTACCAGTCGGCCAATAAGAACTTTCAGCTGTTCTGCATTGTGTCGGCAGCTGTGTATGGGTTCAACCTGCTGGATGCGTATGTGTTTGGTCATCTGTATGATTTCAATATCGGCGACGACCTCACGATGCATCTTTCGCCCGCAGTATCGCCCATGATGGGCAGCAATGCGGGGTTTGCCCCATCGCTCAATTTGTCATTTACATTTTAATAAAGAAATAATTAAACACACAACAAACAATGAACCCTATTTTATTGATTCAAGACGGTATGTCGGATGTGCAGACAGCCGTTGACACTGCATCTGCTGCAAATGTTGCCGCTGAACGTATCACTTTGTGGGATATGGCTTTGAATGGTGGCTGGATTATGCTCGTACTCCTGCTGATGCTTGCATTGGCCATCTATATTGGTGTGGAACGCTATCTTGCGCTGCGCCAGGCCGTGAAGGTGGAGGACGACGACCTCTTTATGAATAACATTAAGGACTATATACATAAAGGCGATGTGGAAGGTGCTCGCGCACTTTCCAAGCAGACCAACTCTCCACTCTCTCGCATGGTGGATAAGGGTCTCTCCCGTCTGGGCCGCCCCCTCTCCGACATCCAGACCGCTATCGAGAACGAAGGCAAGTTGGAAGTGGCTCGTTTGGAGAAGCGCGTGTCGCTGGTGGCCACTGTGGCTTCCCTCGGACCTATGATTGGTTTCTTGGGCACCGTCACCGGCATGGTCACCTGTTTCCAGGATATGGCCCACGCTGGCAACAATATCGAGATTGGCACACTGGCCACCGGTATGTATCAGGCAATGGTAACCACCATCGGCGGTTTGATTGTGGGTATTATCTGCTACTTCCTCTACAACATCCTTGTTACCAAGATCAACAAGGTGGTGCTCGACATCGAGGTGCGCGCATCTGAGTTTATGGACCTCCTCCACGAACCCGCATAAGCCATTATTGTTCCTCACCGAAAATAGTCGCAGATTATGATTGAGACACGTAACAAACTCACTATCGAGAACAACAACTCCACGATGTCGGACTTGGTGTTCCTTCTGCTGGTGTTCTTCATGATGACTTCCACGCTCATCAGTCCCAATGCTGTGAAGCTGCTGCTGCCCGAGAGCGGAAGCAAGACGATGGCCAAGCAGAATGTCACTGTGTATATCGACGAGAACTACAACTTCCAGGTGGGCGACACGCCTACTGATGCGGAGGGATTGCAACCCCTCATCGCTTCGGGCATTGAGAGCGGTATCACCGATGCTTGCATTGTGCTGCGCTCGGATAAGACTGTGCCTGTGCAATATGTGGTGAATGTGATTGATGCCGTGAACGCCATCAACGACCAGACGGGTACGAAGCACAAGGTGATCTTGGCCACTTCGCCCAAAAAATAACTGAACAACTGAAATCATGATGGATCAAGAGAAGAAAAATAAAATCATTTCAGGCAGCACAACGGCTCTTGTATTGGGGTTGATACTTGTGATCTGCTTTGCCTTTGGCTATGATCCGCCAGATCCACCCATACCCGAGGAGGGCGTGGAAGTGAATCTGGGAAATAGCGATTTCGGGTCGGGCGACAATCCCATGCCAGATCCTTCGCCCGCATCCAGTGCGCCCCAGCCTGCATCGGCTGCCGAGCAGGTGAGCACTCAGCGCACGGAGAGCACTACCCCCGTGCAAACCTCCGACAAACCTTCAACCTCCAAGGTGGACAATACCACACCCACCACTACCAAGCAGCCCGAAACACCCAAGCAACCCGAGGTGAACACCAATGCCCTTTTCAAGAAGAGCGACAAGTCGAAGAACCAGAATGGTGGTTCGCAGGGTGTGACCCAAGGCTCGGGCAACCAAGGCAAAGAAGGGGGCGACCCCAACAGCAACCGCTATGACGGAATACCCGGTAAGGGCGGCCCTGGTTTCAGCCTGAGCGGCCGTAGCGCCAAGGCATTGCCCTCGCCCACAGCCAATAACAATAAGGAAGGCAAAGTGGTGGTGAAGATATGGGTGGACAAGGCTGGCAATGTGACACAGGTGTCGGCTCCCGAAAAAGGATCCACGCTCACCGATGCCAGTTATGTGGAGCAGTCGAAGGCTGCTGCAAGGAAAGCCAAGTTCAGTGCCAAAGACGATGCACCCGAGGTGCAGACTGGTACTATTACCTATGTGTTCAGAAACAACTAAGGTGCAAGCATTATGGATGAAGCTATCCGAATAGATAAATACCTCTGGGCTGTGCGTCTGTACAAGACGCGCAGCCTTGCTACTGAAGCCTGCCGCTGCGGACATGTGCGCATGGGCGGTATGCCGCTCAAAGCGTCGCATGAAATCAAGGTGGGCGAAGTGTATGAGCTGTCGATTGAGCAATTGCACAAGGTGATAGAGGTGAAGCAGCTGCTGGGAAACAGGGTAGGGGCCAAGATGGTGGAAACCTATATGACCGACCTTACACCCAAGGAAGAGTATGAGCGAATACAGATGGTGCGCCAGTATGCGTTTGAGAAACGCGACAGAGGCGCAGGACGCCCCACGAAGCGTGACCGTAGAGATATTGAAGGCTTCAAGTATAAATGATGAATAATTAATAGTAATTAGTAGATTTTTCCTCATTTTTAACATTTATAGATGCAATAAAAGATATATATGTAATACATATTAGCAGATTCGACGATGGATGAAGAAGAAGTAATCAGAGATATACTTGCAGGCAATGTCAATCGGTTTGCGGAAATAGTGAAGCAATATCAGGACAATGTGGCAAACCTGTGTTTCAAGATGGGAGGAAGCAGTGTGGATATCCCAGAAATGAGCCAGCAGGTGTTTGTGGAGCTGTATTCAGCTTTGCCTCGCTTCAAATTCCAGTCGAAACTGAGTACTTTTATTTATCGCATCACGGTGAATGTAGTGTGCAAGGAGTTGAAGCGGCACAAACGATGGATGCCGTCAAGTGAGGAGGATGGGCCTGAAGTGGTGTCGGACGAGCGAAATGCCGAGCAATCGATTGTCCATCAAGAAAAGGTTGCCCAATTGCACAAGGCGCTGGGCAAGCTTCACAACGAACAAAGGACGGCGCTGGTGTTATATACGTTCAACGACTTTTCCTACAACGATATTGCCGAAGTGATGCAATGCTCTGTGGCCAAAGTGGAATCGCTGATATTCAGGGCCCGGAAAAATTTAAAGAAGATAATGGTTGGTGAATAACCATAATAATTATTGAATAGAATATATAAAATATAATGACTGACGACAAGCTCATCCAAGAACTGAAAGAGATGCACTACCAGGGAAAGGTAGATGTGGTGGATGCTGTTATGCAGCAAGTGGGCAACAAGCCTCTGCTGGTGCCAGCTACCCACAGAATCACCCTTGGAAAGGTGTCAATTGCGGCAGCTGCATGTGCTTTGATTGCTTTGTCAATCAATGTTGTTGCCTTGTTTACTCGTGATTTCAACGAGGTTCAGATTGGGAGTGATATTGCCGCAGTGTATAACTTCCATGCTGGATATGGTGAAGAAACGGGTTCTTCCTATAGTATGGGTGGAGTTGAATACTTGTTTGAAGAATAACCAAATGATTCCTAAATGATGAAGAAACTTATTATATTGATTATTTCAATCCTCTGCACAGTGTCGCTGTATGCACAGCATCCCAGACCACAAAAGCCGGGCGAGTGCGTAAAGATACCTCGTGTGGAAGAAATGGTGTCGGATCTCTCGGCGGTGCAGAAAAAGCGTTTGGAGACTGCTACCAATGCTTCAAAGAAGAAGGTGGCTAAGCTCAAACAGGAACTGAGCGCTACCCGCGACCAGATTAAGGAACTGATGGATAAAGATGAAGATATGTCCAGCCAGCTGTTCCCATTGGTGGAGAAAGAGGCTCACTTGCATGCCGAAATCACCAAAGAGATGTATCGTTGTCGCATCGCCATTGATGAAATACTCACCAAAGAACAGTTGCAGGAATTCCGTTCTTGCCTGAAGTCGGATTTTGAAAAGAGTCATGGATCCCATTGCAATGGGACTGACGTTCACCATAATCGCCCAAAGGCTCAGGCCAAGAAAGCAAAGAAATAGTTTGGCTATCATTTTTTTCATAATTGATAGATTTTTCATAGGTTTTGGTTTGGCCACCCCTAATATGTGGGGGTGGCTTTTTAGACTTATGGTTGCCACGATGGCAATAATAAGTGTGAACAATCGTTAGTAATATGATGAAAAGGATAATAATGGCTGTGACAAATGATTTGGTGACGGATCAGCGGGTGGACAGGAATTGCAACACGCTGACCGAAGCTGGATATGACGTCACCTTGGTGGGGAGGCGATTGGCTGACAGCCAACCTTTGACAGAAAGAAAATATAAGACCTGCCGAATGAAGCTGTGGTTTCGTCGGTCGGCCTTGTTCTATGCAGAATATAATATCCGCCTTTTCTTGAAATTGCTTTTCGCCAAAGCCGATGCTTTCTATGCCAATGACAGCGACACGTTGTTGGCTTGTGCATGGGCAGCCCGGTTGAGGAAGAAGAAATTGTTTTTTGACGCCCATGAGCTTTTCCCCGAAGTGCCTGAATTGGTGAATAAGCCCAAGGTGAGGCGTGTGTGGCAGTGGGTGGAGAAAACTTGTTTGCCGCATGTGGATAAAGCGTTCACCGTATGTGAGAGTGTGGCAGCAGAGTATAAGAGCCGATATGGAAAGGATATGAGGGTGGTGAGAAATCTGCCTGATTGGAGCGTGGAGAATGAGGAGCATAAGGTAGAGCACCAACGCCCTTGGACATTGCTTTATCAGGGGGCTGTGAATGTGGGCAGAGGGGTAAGAGAGTTGATGGATGCGATGGAGATGCTGCCCGACTGCAGGCTGGTTGTGGCAGGAAATGGTGATTTGCTTGAAGAGTTGATGGAGTATCATAAGCAGCTGAGATGGAATGAAAGAATTACGTTCTTGGGCCGTGTGGTGCCTGCAGAGTTGCATAAGTGGACTAGCAATGCCGACTTGGGTTTGTGTCTGCTAGAAGATATGGGGTTGAATTATCGATATTCCTTGCCTAATAGAATTGCCGATTTTGCCCACGCAGGAGTGCCTATGTTGGCTACTGGTTTTGTGGAGATAAAGCGGGTGATAGAGGCCTATCAGATTGGGGCGTTGGTGGGCCCATGCCCGCAACAAAAGGATGGCGAAGAATATAAGAAATATATTGTCACACTGGCCGAAGCGGTGAAAAATGTGCTTCATCGATTCTGGGAAGAAATGGCGGAAGAGGAACGAACAGAACTATTTGCAAGAGCCGCCTGCGACCTGGATTGGAAGCGGGAGAAAAATATCTACCTGGATGGCATCGGTGCAATATTATGACAAATTAGTCGTTAATATAAAAAATATTTAGAAAATGATATACGATATCTTATTGCTTTTGTATTTTGTGGGCTCCTTTGTGGGGCTTTGGTTTGTGTTTAAGAAAGCCGGTGTGGCACCATGGAAGTGCTTGGTGCCAATATACAATTTGGTGCTGTGGGTGAAAATCTGTGGCAAAGACTGGAAATGGGTGGTGTACTGCCTTATCCCTGCAATCAATATTTTCACGTTCTTGCTTTTGGTGGTGGAAACGGCCAAGGCTTATCATCGTTATGGATTCTGGGAGCAGACATTGGCTGTGATTTTCCCTTGGATTTATCTTCCTTACTTGGGCATGAGCAAACTTGAGTATCACGACCCAACTGGTGAAGAACCTCACAAAGTGGGCTACTGGCGCGATTGGTTGGATGCCATCGTATTTGCCTTGGTGGCTGCTATTATCATCCGTGGCAAGGTATTGGAATTCTACAATATTCCCTCTAGTTCGATGGAGAGTAGTTTGATGACAGGTGACTATCTGTTGGTGTCGAAGATTGCATACGGCCCCCGTCAAGCTGTTACACCATTGGCATTCCCATTGGTGCATAATGTATTGCCATTGAGTGGCGGCCAGGTGGAATCCTATTTGAAATGGATAAAGCTTCCTTATCATCGTTATCCAGGATTGGGTAAGGTGGAGCGCTTCGACGCAGTGGTGTTTAACTATCCCGATGGTGACACGGTGTGCACGGCTTGGCAAAGCAATCTCAGTTATCATGATTTGGTGCGAGAGATGGGCAGAGAGACTGTGTTGAATGCTAAGATGCTTCCCGTGGGCAACCAAATGGTGGAAAACCACATCAGAGTGCGTCCTGTGGACAAGCGCGAAAACTTCATTAAGCGTTGCATCGGTCTGCCTGGTGAAGATTTGCAGATTGTGGATCAGAAAGTATTTATCAATGGTAAAGAATTGCCTCAACCCATGCATAGTATGCAGACTTATGCTGTGCGTTTTGCCCAAGGGTTGAATGTGGCCAAGATTCTGGACAAAGCAGGAGTGAGCCGCGAATCATACCAGAATGCGTTGTCAAATATGATGTATGAAGGCACTGATGCCTACAATTTGCCGTTGACCGAACGCCAAGCAGTGGAACTTCAAGCCAATCCCGATGTTTTGTCGGTGGAGAAAGTGATATTTAAGGAGGGCGAAGGCATGCAGATTTTCCCTCATGCAGAAGGATACAATTGGAGCGTGGATAATTTTGGACCTGTTCACATTCCTGCACAAGGTGAAACCCTCCAGTTGACTTTGAAAAACCTCCCCATCTATCAACGCGTGATTGAAGTGTTTGAAGGCAACAAGCTGGAAGTGAAAGACGGAAAGATATTCATCAACGATGAAGAAACAACCACTTATACTTGCAAGATGGACTACTACTGGATGATGGGTGACAACCGCCACAATTCTGCCGACAGCCGTTTTTGGGGCTTTGTTCCAGAGGACCATATTTCAGGCAAAGCCAAATGGGTGGTGCTGTCGAAAGATGTTGACCACGGTGGCTTGAGATGGAACAGAATGTTCTTGAACGCATCAAAGTGGGATTAGACCTTGTCAGGTTTTCGCTATAATCAAGGGCTTCACCATTTGCAAATAAATGTTGAAGCCCTTTTGAATTGATGGTGATCCTTATTTAATAAGCTGATGAATTGGGAGGTATGATGTGGATATTTTCTAAGATGCTTTTTCGTAATATTTTTAGGTAATTAATAACATTTTGTTAATACGCTATTTGGGTGAAAATAAACGGTTTGTGGAAAAAGTGAGAAAAAATAATAATGAATTAATACAATATTTAGCAATTATTTAAGTTAATTAAGTACATAATAGAAAAATGATGAAAGCAATATTCAATACAGAAAAAGGAACTATGACTGCGGAGCTTTATGCAAAAGAGGTTCCCGGTACTGTGGAAAACTTTGTAAGACTTGCAAAGTCGGGCTTTTATGATGGACTTCGTTTCCATCGAGTGATTCCCGGTTTTGTGATTCAGGGCGGTTGTCCCTATAGCCGCAACCCTCGCGATCCTCGAGTGGGTACTGGCGGTCCCGGCTGGCAAATCAAATGTGAAACCAAGGCTGAAAAGCAATATCACGACCGTGGAGTCCTCTCTATGGCACATGCTGGCAAAGACACTGGTGGCAGTCAGTTTTTTATCTGCCATAATCGCGCCAATACTCAACACCTTGACGGTGTTCACACTTGTTTTGGTAAAGTGGTTGAGGGGTTGGACGTGGTTGATCAAATCTGCGCAGGCGATTTGATTGAAAGTATAAAGATTGTTGAAGAATAATTAAAAGCAAAAGAACATGAACCTAGGTATCAAATTGTTAGTGGCTGAAGATGATCCCAATCTGGGTACTATCTTAAAGGCATATTTGTCTCAAAAAGGTTATACTGTATTTCTGGCAATAGATGGTCAGGCTGCAATTGACACTTACCTCAACGATGATGTGGATGCCTGCATCCTTGATATTATGATGCCTGTGAAAGATGGGTTCACCGTGGCTAAAGAAATCCGCCGTGTTGACAAGCGTATTCCTATCATCTTCCTTACCGCCAAAAACCTGGAGGCAGACAAACTGAAGGGATTCGAAATTGGCGCTGATGATTATGTGACCAAACCTTTCAGCATGGAAGAATTGTTGGCTCGTGTGAACGCTACTATCCGTCGTTCTTTCGATGATGGCAAGCCCGATAAGAACATGTTCCATATTGGAGACTTTGTCTTTGACTATGGCCATCAGACCCTCACTTGTGGCGACAGTGTGCAGAAACTTACCATGAAAGAATGTGAATTGCTGCGTATGTTTGCAATGAATTTCAATCAGCTAGTGGACCGCACAAGCACCTTGCAGAAGATTTGGAAGGATGACAGCTACTTTGCCGCTCGAAGCATGGATGTGTATATCACCAAACTGCGCAAGTATTTGAAACTTGACCCCAAGGTGCAGATTGTAAATGTTCATGGTGTAGGATTCAGACTCACGGTGAAGAGCGAATAGAGAAGGTTCTAATGCTAAGAATTGAATGAAGATAATATTTCTTGGTACGGGTACTTCGCAAGGAGTACCCGTAATAGCTTGTGGATGTAAGGTTTGTCAATCTGATGACCCTCATGATCATCATTTGAGGACTTCAGCCTTGGTGGTGACGGATGACGATAAAAATATTTTGATTGATATCGGTCCTGATTTCCGTGCTCAAATGTTGCGTGAAAAGGTAACACATTTGGATAGCATTCTTATATCTCATGCCCATCGTGATCATGTGGGCGGTATTGATGATATTCGTCCGTTCAATTGGGTGCAGCAGCAGAAAATGGAAATATATTGCAACAAAGAAGCTCGCCAAGCCATTGAGCGTGATTATCATTACATCTTTGCACCGCATGAGTTCCCTGGTTTGCCTGAGGCTAACCTGCATGAGCTGTCGGGCGATAAAGCTTTTGAAGCGGCAGGTGTTGGGGTGATGCCTATCAAAGCAATGCATAAGGATTTGCCTGTGCTGGGCTATCGTATTGGCAAACTGGCCTATATCACTGATGCCAACTATATAGCTGATGCCGAACAAGAGAAACTGAAGGGGGTGGAAGTGTTGGTTATCAATGCACTGAGAAAACATAAGCATTTCTCTCATTTCTGTTTGGAAGAATCCTTGGCAATTATTGACAGAGTGAAACCGAGGGTTGCCTATCTTACTCACATGAGCCATGAAATGGGCTTGTGGGCCGAAACAAGTAAAGAATTGCCTGCCAATGTGTTCTTGGCCTATGATGGCCTGGCGGTGAATATCTAACATCTGCCTGGATGGGTAGTCATTTACATATCGTTTCGTTCAATGTGCCTTGGCCAGCCGATTACGGTGGTGTGATAGATGTTTTTTATCGCATCGTGGCATTGGCAAAGGCGGGTGTGAAGGTGCACTTGCATTGCTATACCTATGGTAGAGAAGAGGCTGATGAACTGAATCAATATTGCGAAGAGGTTTGTTATTATCCACGAGAAGTAGGGTGGAAGCATCAATTGAATAAAAAGCCCTATATTGTTTCTTCTCGTAATTCGCAGAAGTTAATTCATAGATTATCAAAAGATAACTATCCAATACTACTTGAAGGACTGCATAATGGATATGTGCTAGAGGAATTGGCAGATAGGGATAGACTAATAATAGTGCGGACGCATAATGTTGAGCATGACTATTACCACGCTCTTTCCAAAGCCAAAGGCTGGGGAAGAGAGAAACTCTTTTTCGGTATAGAGGCATGGCGGCTGAAGCAATATGAACCTGTGCTGAAACAGGCAAATGCCATACTGGCTATTTCTGAAGCTGACGCAGCCCATTTCAGAAGTGTAGGATGCAAGAATGTGCACGTGATGCCGCCATCGCATGGGCATGACAGGGTGAGCAGTTGTTTGGGAAAAGGCGATTATGTGTTGTATCATGGTAACTTATCGGTGGTGGAGAATGTCCAGGCAGTGGATTATCTGGCTCAACATGTACTGGGGGAAACTCCTTACCAGTTTATGATTGCAGGTAGAAACCCCAGTGCTAGTATGGTGAAGCGTTTGACTCAGTTTAGCAATGTGACGTTGGTGGCTAATCCTACAGATGCGGAGATGCACGATTTGATAGCAAATGCGCATGTGAATTTGTTGATTACACAACAGGCTACTGGAGTTAAGCTGAAGTTGATGAATGCATTGTATTCAGGAAGATTTTGCTTGGTGAATGCTCAGATGGTGGCCGGAACAGGATTAGAGCACGCGTGCGAAGTGGCCGCAAATCATGATGAAATAATAGAAAAGTTGAATTGGTTGATGAATGAAGAGTTTGGCGAAGAAGATTTGATGAAAAGAGTGAAACTCTTAAGCAACACAAATGCTATCGAACCATTGCTGGCATTGCTTGCTACAGGAAGAAGATAGCGTTTGACAATATTGCAATAGGTGGTTTTTTGATGTCGAAGTGTTGGTTATGCAGTTGGAAAAATGATAATTATCCTGCTGCATTTTGTGCATATAAAAATAATATCTTATAAAATGCAATTTTTTTCTTATCTTTGCGTTTTAAAATAGAGTATGGTTAAAATATTTAGAAGATATCAGTCAACTATTTATGGTAACTACCGCAAGGCATACCTCATTGATGGTTTATTGACGGGTGTTGCCATGTCGGTGATAATGGCTGTGCGTGATTGGTTGTCGGATGTTCCGGTTGGCACACCTGACAACTTTATCAGCGAGATAGTGATGCTCTTGGGTATTGCGTGGGCAAGCTATCAGTACCGCAAGCAATTGCCAGATCAAAAGATTACATTGAAAGAATTGATGCTGTTAGGCCTAGGAATAGGTGTGGTGAGCTCGATTATATATGGACTTTGGACGTATGTCAACTGTGCTGTGATAAACACCGATTTGGTTGCTTTTTATCAGCAACAGCGCATAGCTGTGATGGATCCTGCCGAGACTAGTGCTGAGGCAAAAATTGCCATTGAGAGCGTTATGAAGTATGGCGCGGGCGACTGGGGCTTTATAGCTGGATTCAGATCAGCTGTAATGAGCATCTTGTTTGCATTCTTGGTATCGCTGGCTCTCAGAACCGAGAAAAGTCCTGTAAAAGTTAGAGAAAAGAAAAATAAATAATCAACATACGATTTATGGATATTTCTATTATAGTTCCCCTTTTTAATGAAGATGAGTCTCTTCCCCATTTGGCCGAATGGATTGACCGAGTGATGGAAGAACACCACTTCGACTATGAAGTGCTTATGATTGATGATGGCAGCAAGGATAATTCATGGGCTGTGATTGAAGAATTGAACGCAAAGAACAACCGTTATAAAGGTGTGAAATTCCGTCGCAACTATGGTAAGTCTGCTGCTTTGAATGTGGGTTTTGCAAGAGCAATGGGCGATGTGGTCATCACTATGGATGCCGACTTGCAGGATAGTCCAGACGAGGTGCCTGAGCTCTATCGCATGATTAAGGAGGATGGATATGACTTGGTGAGCGGATGGAAGAAGAAACGCTATGACTCTAAGTTGGCAAAGAATATACCCTCCAAATTCTTCAATTGGACAACTCGCAAGATGAGTGGCATATATCTGCATGATTTCAACTGCGGATTGAAGGCATATCGACGCGATGTGGTGAAATGCATTGAAGTTTATGGTGAGATGCATCGCTACATTCCAGTGATAGCTAAATGGGCTGGATTCAGTAAAATTGGTGAGAAAGTGGTTCAGCACAGAAAACGCGAATTTGGCGTGACGAAGTTTGGCTTAGACCGCTTTGTTAATGGCTATCTTGATTTGATGAGCATTATGTTTATGTCAAAGTTTGGCAAGCAGCCGATGCATTTCTTTGGATTGATAGGCAGCATGTCATTCTTCCTTGGCTTCTTGGCTTTTGTTGTTGTGTGCATTATGCGCCTTTGCGGTAGTATCTCGCTTACCAATAGTGTTTGGTTTTATGTGTCTATGCTCTTCATCCTGATGGGAACCATGCTTTTCTTGGCAGGATTTATAGGCGAGTTGGTGTGCCGCAATTCCACCACACGTAACCAATATCTGATTGAAAAGGATATGGTTGAAAGTAATAAATAACATTTACTAACGAATTAAATAACTCAATAATATGTCACTTCAATGTGGTATCGTAGGACTTCCAAATGTAGGAAAGTCAACTCTTTTCAACTGTTTGAGCAATGCAAAGGCACAAGCCGCAAACTTTCCTTTTTGCACAATTGAGCCCAATGTGGGTGTGATTACTGTGCCAGATGAGCGTTTGGCCAAATTGGTGGAAATGGAACGTCCTGCTAGTGTGGTTCCTGCCACTGTGGAAATTGTGGACATTGCAGGCTTGGTGAAAGGTGCCTCAAAAGGCGAAGGTTTGGGTAACAAGTTTCTGGGTGATATCCGAACAACTGATGCAATTATCCATGTGCTCCGTTGCTTCGAAGATGACAATGTGACTCATGTTGATGGGTCTGTTGATCCAATACGCGACAAAAATACTATCGACTTGGAACTTCAATTCAAAGATTTGGAAACTATCGAAAATCGATATGACAAAGAAGTGAAGAAGGCAAAGGCCGGTGGTGACACCAAGGCTAAAAAACTGGTGGAGGTGATGGATCTTTATCGTGAAGCTTTGCTCCAAGGAAGGAGTGCCAGAACTGTGAAATTGGATGAAAGCCAACAGGAATCAGCTAAGGACTTGATGTTGTTAACATCCAAACCTATCTTGTATGTGTGCAATGTTGACGAGGGATCGGTTGTTTCGGGTAACAAATTTGTGGATGCTGTGCGCGAAGCTGTCAAAGATGAAGAGGCAGAAGTGCTTGTGATAGGTGCTGGTATTGAAGCTGATATTGCAGAACTTGAAACATTTGAGGAAAAGCAGATGTTCCTTGAAGATTTGGGACTGAGCGAATCCGGTGTGAATAGATTAATCAAGGCTGCCTATAAGTTGTTGAATCTTCAAACTTTCCTTACTGCTGGACCTAAGGAGTGCCGTGCATGGACATTCAAAAAGGGAATGAAAGCACCTCAGACTGCCGGTATTATCCATAGCGATTTTGAGAGAGGTTTCATTCGTGCAGAGGTGATCAAATATGATGACTATGTGGCGTTAGGCAGTGAAGCCAAGTGTAGAGAGGCTGGTAAAATAGCTGTAGAAGGAAAGGATTATGTGGTGCAGGATGGCGATATCATGCACTTCAGATTCAATGTGTAATTCATAGAAATACTGACTAATGAAACTGAATAAACTGAGCGCTTTAGTGTTGTTGGGCACTGCTATTATAGCAGTGTCGTGCTCTACGCAAAAGGCTGATTGGAAAAATGTTCAGTTTCACAATACCACTACCCACTATAATATATGGTGGAATGGTAACGAGAGCCTAAAGAAGGGTGTTGAGCAGCTGGAGCGCAAGGTTAAGGATGATTATACACAGATATTGCCAGTGTATAAATTGGGCACTAAAGAAGATGCAATGTCTCAAAATCCGCAATTTGACCGCGCTATCGAAAAAAGTATTAAGGCCATCAAGAAACATAGTATTTTTGTAAATGGTCAGGAGCATGTGCCATATATTTCAAAATGTTATTTGATGATGGCGTATGCAACGTACTATAAGCATGATATTTCGAATGCTGCAAATACTTGCCAAATGCTTGTTAGCCAATATAGCGGCAGCGCTATTGCTGATGAGGCTGCCATTTTGCAAGCGCGTTGTTCCATTATGGAGCAACGGTACTCGGATGCAGAAGGGCTGTTGGATGAGTTGGTGGTGAATGATGCAAAGGATAATTTTGCCCCAAGTCAACGCTTGAACCTTTATTTGGCGATGGCTGATTGCACTTTGCCCCAGGAGAAATATAAAAAATGTGTTCAGTTTCTCAAACAGGCTTTGGACCAACATCCTACCCGCGAACAGAAGGCTCGAATTTGCTATATCCTAGGACAAATTTATCAAGATCAGGACAAAAGACCTACTGCTTCGAAATATTTTGAGAAAGTATTGAAGTGTGGTCCTGATTATGAGATGGAGTTTAATGCCCGATTGAGTCTTGCTTCTTGTGCTGATTTGCAGCATACAAATCAAGCAAAACTTGAGAGGTTGCTGGATAATATGTTGAAGGATAAGAAGAATACAGAATTCTTAGACCAAATATATTATGCCAAAGGCGAGATGTATATGGGCATGCGCGATGTGAAGAAGGCTTGCGAATCCTTTAAAAAATCTGTTTCTGTTTCAAGAACTAATCCTGCTCAAAAAGCTCGGTCTGCTATACGCTTGGGTGGTATTCTATATGATAAATTGCAAGATTATGACAAGGCGCAATTGTATTATGATACTGCAATTAATCTGATATCTAAGGACTATCCAAGATTTGCAAATATTAAGTCCAGACATGAACTTTTGAGTTCGTTGGTATCGTTTACACGAGTATTTGAAGCCAATGACAGTTTGATTGCTGTGGCTGATATGCCGGAGACGAAGCGGATTGAATTGATAAACAAAAAGATTGAGGAGCTAAAGAAACAAGAGGAAGAGGCTAAAGAGCGTGAATTGTTGGCACAATTATCAAATGAGAATAGTGCTCAGCAGAATGTGTTGCAAGGAGATTGGTATTTTTATAATGCTAATACTGTGCAGCGTGGTAAAGAGACGTTCCGTACCAATTGGGGTATGCGTGCCTTGGAGGATTTTTGGTTTCTTTCAAAGAAAGGACTTCTTGGAACTAATATGCTGGCACTGAATACAATCGATGCTGATGATACTAATTCTGTAGAAGATGCATTGGCATCGTCTGATTCAGTTGAGACAAAGACTGATGAGTCGGGCTATGGCAATCCTAATGATCCTCATTGTGTGGCATATTACCTCAAATCACTTCCGCAAACACAACAAGAAAGAGACTCTATGCAGCTGCAGACAGCTGAATGCTTGTTGAATGCTGGTTATATTTATTTTGATGGCATTCACAATATTCCCAAAGCGTTGGAATGTTATCTCCGTATGGCCAATCAGTATCCTGAACATGAAGCCATTGTGCAGGCATTTTTCATGCTTTACAAGATATATGATAAGCAAGGTAATACTCCCAATTCCAATTATTACCGAGACATGGTTTTAATGGGTTTCCCGGATAGCGACTTCTCAAATTTGATTTTGGATGAAGACTACTATAAAGAAATACTCCATCGTGGGCAATTGATCAAGGAGGATTACAATGAGGTATATTCCCTTTATCGCAAACGCAGATACGACGATGTATTGGCAGCTGTGAATACTGCCAAAGAACTGTATCGAGGCAATCCTATGTTAGGCAAATTTCAATATTGGGAAGGACTATCTTATGCCCGGATGGACAATAAAGCTTCTGCTATTTCTACATTCCGCAGTATAGTGGACAGCTATCCTGAAACGGATAGTATCGTTCCTCTTGCACTGGCACAGTTGGAGTATTTACAAGGCGAGGGTGGAAGATATATAGCAAATAGTGGTGGTGAGAGTGATGAGAAAGTTGAAGATGGTGAGTCTAATGCCAATGATAACAAGAAAGTCAAACGCAAAGCAACAATATCGGATGCGATTGATAAAGAAGAGTTGTCGCCAGAAGCAATGCTCTATAGGTATAAAGAAAATATGCCTCACCTTGTGCTTATCTTAGTGAATGATAAGAAAATAAGAGCCACGCAAGTGCGCTCAAAACTGGGTAACTTTATCTTGACATATTATTCAAATTCAGGTTTGCAGGCTCAACCTTTGATGTTTACTGACTCTACGCAATTAATATATATTAATACTTTTAATAATGCTTCATCTGCGGTGGACTTTGCTAGTCATTTAACACTAGCGGAAGGTCCATTGGCGGATTATAGTCCTGAGGATTATAAAGTATTTGCCATTTCAAAACAAAATTATACTACATTCTATAATAGAAAGCAGGTGGATGCATATCTTTCATTTTATAATAAATACTATAAGAAATGAGCGACAATATTAGTGGTTTGATTAATACCATCACCGTTGGTACAAATATCAAAGGAGATATTCAGGCTAATGGCGATTTTCGTATGGATGGAACTTTAGAGGGAAACATCACGCTTACTGGCAAATTGGTTATAGGTGAACATGGTCATATTTTAGGAAACGTTGTGTGCCAGAATGCAAATGTGATGGGCATAATTGATGGGAATCTTTCAGTGAAAGAGTTTTTGACGCTTTATGCTTCAGCTCGGGTAAAAGGTGATATCGTTGCCAATAAACTGGCCATTGAATCGGGTGCCTACTTTACTGGAACTTGTCACATGCTTGATGAACTGTCCGACTAGTAAGTTTATGGATGAAATAATTCAACAGCTATATTATAGCTGGACAGGCGAGACCCCCAAATCCGTTTTAGCTTTGTCTGCTAATGGTAGCAATAGGCGATATTGGCGTGTGGTGGGTAATAATAATTCGTGTATAGCATCTTTCAATGCTGATGTTCGAGAGAATGAGGCTTTCTTCTATTATGCTACTTTTCTGAAAAATAGAGGTGTAAAAGTGCCAGAAGTATTTCTGGTCAGCCAGGATCGTCAGTGGTATCTTCAGTCTGATCTTGGCGATACAACGTTATACAATTATGTATATGATAAGCGTCGTCAATGTGGAGGATTTGATGCAGATGTGCTAAATCTATACAAACGAGTGTTGGCAGATCTTGTTGAGATACAATTGGCAGGAAAAGATATGGATTTTGCGAAAGCGTATCCCAGAAGTGACTTTGATGCACAATCTATGCAGTGGGACTTGAATTATTTCAAGTATTACTTTCTTAAGATGAAGTATATCCCATTTGACGAAGAATTGTTGGAACGGGATTTCCATACTCTAATTGAATATCTAACATCTACTGATTGTTCTTTCTTTCTTTATCGCGATTTCCAGTCTAGAAATATTATGATTAAGGATGGAAATGAACCTCATTACATTGACTTCCAAGGGGGAAGGAGAGGGGCTGCCCAATATGACTTGGCATCATTATTGTATAGTGCTAAAAGTGATATTCCACAGCCAATTAGAGTTGAGTTGCTGAATTATTATATCGAATGTTTGTCTGCAAAATATCCGGTTGACAAGAAAGAATTCAAAAGCTATTTCTATGGGTATGTTCTCATCCGAATCATGCAGGCAATGGGGGCTTATGGATATAGAGGATATTTTGAACGAAAAGAATATTTTCTCTCAAGCATACCATTAGCCATCAATAATTTAAGGAATATTATCTCAGAGTGTACGCTACCTATTGATATCCCACATTTGCGTAAGGTTTGGCAAGATATTTGTAATTCTGATCTAGCTAAATCTGAGCAAATTGCTTCATCAGCATTGACTGTGACCGTGGGTAGCTTTTCCTATAAAAAAGGCCTGCCACATGATGATTCGGGAAATGGTGGTGGATTCATTTTTGATTGCCGTGCATTGCCCAATCCAGGCAGATATCCAGAATATAGGTGCTATACAGGCAAGGATAAGCCAGTGATAGATTTCTTCCAGGGTGATGATGATATGGAATCGTTTCTTCTCCATGCACAATCGCTTGTTGGAGCATCTGTAAAACAGTATTTGTCCCGCAAGTTCACTAGTCTTATGGTGTATTTTGGGTGTACAGGAGGCCAACATCGCTCGGTTTATTGTGCAGAACAACTGGCTCAATGGTTGAAAGAGAGTTTTGATTGCCAAGTTGTTATAAAACATAGAGAGCAAAGCTAGAAAAAACTTTAAACAAAATATTGATATTTGTATCTTTTTTCGTATCTTTGCAAAATTAAAATTGAATAATAAAAAATAGTAATATAACATGAAAAGCAGAACATTAATCCAAATTCTTTTGGGCGTTGTGATCATTGGCCTCATCGTATGGTTGTATCTCAGTATCATGCAACCTGTAAAATTTGACAACGAATACTCTCAACGTCGTGTTGCTTGTGCAGAAAAGTTGAAAGCTATCCGCACCCTTGAAGAAGCTTACAAAAATACCTATGGTTGCTACACTGGTAGTTTTGATACTCTCTTCAATCGTCTGATGAACGAAGACAGTTTGCGCATTGTGAACAAGAAAATCAATTATGAAAAGATTCCTGAGGATGTTGATATCAACGAAATGACCGAGAGTGAAGCCATTAAAGCTGGCTATAAAACTTTGGTCACTGAGTATGTAAATCCTATTGAGAACTTGCGCACCAACAAGAAACTGAACCTCACTAACGAAGAAATTTTGAATCTCCGTTATGTTCCTTATCCCACCGATAAGAAATATGATTTCGATTTGAAGGCTGGCTTCATTGAGAAGAGTGGTTATCAAATGCCTGTATTTGAGTGCCTCGTAAATATGGCTGATCTCCTTAGCGATCTTGATGAACAGCTTGTTATAAACAAACTGGCTGAGCTTGAACAGAATCATCGTTTCCCTGGTTGGAAAGTTGGTGATATGACTCAAGCCATCACAGATGGTAACTTCGAATAAAATGTCTAATAAAGTCACAACGATTATCACTTCTGATAAAGCGGTGGCCAATAACGAATCAAGATTATCCATTTGCCTCCGGTCAAATGGATTTTCTTTTTCGATAATTTCCCTCAGTAGTGAATTGGTTACCTTTGGAGAGGCTGAATTTGACTTCAACCTCTCTTTGGGCGAATTGTCGCAAGCAATTAAGGATTTTTTTGTTTCTTGCGAAATTTCTACATTTGGATTCAAACAAGCTAATTTAATTGTGCATTCCAATCACTTTGTTTGGATTCCGAGCCATTTGTATGATTCGTCCCGTGACCGTCAGTATTTGCGAATGGTTTCTTCTCCAGATCTTTCGCTAGGTACATTCCATACATTTGTTAGTTCCTTAGATTCATTTATTGTTTTTTCAGCTGACGCTTCTGTGGTCACAGCTTTCAAACTGGCAATTCCTGGAATTGATGTTCATTGCCAACATTCTTCCATTGCTAGTAGTGACATAATGAAAAAAAGTGTGGGACATCCACTAATGTTGATGCATCTTTGCGATGGGGTAGGGGACTTTGATGTATTTTATGGAGGTGAACTATTGCTTAGTAATTCATTCTCTGTTAATAATAATCAAGAACTACTGTTTAGAGCCTTAGGTATCATGAAGCAAATGCATATTGAAACTCCAGATATGGAATTGGCCATTTGTGGAAATGTGAATCGTGAGCTGTTTGGTTTCCTCCAGCATTATTTCCCAAATGTAACTTTATATAGTGGTCGCGTTGTGACATCTAACAATCCTGATTTTAAAACTTTACCAACATATAGGCATGCTATCATGCTGTCTTAATATATTCAAATTTTGTTATGCGCATTATTGCAGGCTCTTTAAGAGGTCGCCGTCTCAATCCTCCAACAACTCTTCCTGTCAGACCCACTACTGATATGGCCAGAGAGAGTTTATTCAATATCCTGAATAATTATGTTGATTATGAAGAGAGTACGGTGATGGATTTGTTTGCTGGTACTGGTGCTGTGTCTCTTGAATTCATATCTAGAGGTGCCAAAGAGGTGACATCTATTGATATTAATGCACAATGTACTGAATTTATCAAATCATCCGCAAAACAATTTGGTGTGTCCAATATTCATGTGGTGCGTTCCGATGTGTTCGATTTGATTAAAAGAGCTTATAAAAAATTTGACATTATCTTCGCCGATCCACCATATGCATTGGAGAATCTAGCCCAACTGCCTGATCTTATCTTTGAGCACAATCTGCTTACTGATGATGGTATTTTAGTATTGGAGCACCCAAGAGAATATCAGTTCGAAGATCATCCACATTTTTGGCAGCATAGAAATTATGGTAAAGTCAACTTCACTTTCTTTGCTAATCAGTTAGACGAAGAATAATTTCTCCTATTTTTTAATGAATATATAATTAAATCTATAAAAATATATGAAAGCAGTTGTAAAAACCCAGTTTTCTTTTCCCAATCAAAAGAATCTTTATGTAGGTAAAGTGCGTGACGTCTATAATATCGACGACAAGTACATGGCTATGGTTGTTAGCGACCGCATCAGTGCTTTTGATGTTGTTCTTCCTAAAGGTATTCCTTACAAAGGCCAGGTCTTGAACCAGATTGCCTCCAAGTTTTTGGATGCTACAGCTGATATCGTTCCCAATTGGAAACTTGCTACTCCTGACCCCATGGTTACTGTCGGTCTTAAGTGTGAGGGATTTCGTGTTGAAATGATTGTTCGTGGTTATTTGGCTGGGAGCGCATGGCGCGAATATAAGGCTGGTGCCCGTACTTTATGCGGAGTTGCTCTTCCTGAAGGAATGGTTGAGAATCAGAAATTTCCCACTCCTATTGTTACCCCAACGACCAAAGCAGACGAAGGTCATGATGAGAATATCTCCAAAGAAGATATCATCCGCACTGGTCTTGTTGCGAAGGAAGACTATGAAATGTTGGAGAAATATGCTCTTGCTCTTTTCCAGCGTGGTTCGGAAATGGCTGCTGAAAAAGGTCTGATTTTAGTTGATACTAAATATGAATTCGGAAAAAGAGATGGCAAAATCTATTTAATTGACGAGATTCATACTCCTGATAGTAGTCGTTATTTCTATGCAGAAGGTTATGAGGAACGCCAAGCGAAAGGCGAACGTCAGCGTCAGCTTTCCAAAGAATTTGTACGTGAATGGTTGATGGAGAATGGTTTCCAAGGTAAAGAAGGGCAGCAAGTACCCGAAATGACTGACGAAATAGTCAATAGTATTACCGATCGCTATATCGAGCTCTACGAGCATATTACTGGTGAAAAGTTCCAAAAAGCTGAAGATTGTTCGGATGTGGCTGCTCGAATTGAGAAAAATGTTGCAAACTACCTCAAGACGTTGTAGTATTATTTATTATGGAGATTGAGCGAAAATATCTCGTTAGGGAATTACCGGATAATATAGATCAGTATCCACACTACGAGATAGAACAAGCATATCTTTGTACATCACCCACCCTTCGTATTCGGAGGATGGGTGATGACTATATTTTGACAGTCAAAGAACATATACCTTCTTGTTCAGGGGCAATTCATAATAGAGAAGAAGAGTTTTCTCTTACCAGAGATAGTTATATCAAGTTACTTGAAAAATGTGACCAAGGTAGGGTAGGGAAGACTCGTTATAAAATTAACTTACGAAGCCAGACCGGTGATGGATCTTATGTAGGATTGACTGCTGAATTGGATATCTTTCATGGTAGGCATCGAGGGTTGATGCTTGTTGAAGTTGAATTTCCCAATACAGAAGAGGCAAATAAGTTCGAACCTCCTTATTGGTTTGGAGTCGAAGTGTCTTCTGATCCACATTATCGTAACAGTTATTTGGCATCAATGCCATGAAGAAAATACCGCATACATTTACTATCGTTTTTGCACTAATTCTGCTAGCTGCTGTCTGCACATGGTTTGTTCCTGCTGGCGAATTCGTGAGGGAAACCGTTTCTCTGCAAAATGCAGATGGAAGTACGAGCACTCGAGAAGTTGTTCAGAATAATTCATTCCACTATGTGGATAAATCTCCACAAACATGGCAAGTCTTTTCGTCTTTGTTCAACGGATTTGTTGACAAAGCAGATATTATCATCTTTATCTTGATGGTAGGAGGTGCGTTTTGGATATTGAATAATTCTCATGCTATTGATGTGGGTGTTATAGCTTTTCTTAGGAAAGTACTTATGTTGAATAAGTACAGATTTTTCCAAAAGATTGGTGTGGAAAATATCATTATATCATTGATAATGATAATGTTCAGCCTCTTTGGGGCAATTTTTGGCATGAGTGAAGAAACAATTGCTTTTGTAATTATTTTTGTGCCTCTTGCGATTTCGATGGGCTATGATTCAATTGTTGGTGTCTGTATGTGCTATGTGGCCGCTCATGTTGGATTTGCTGGCGCAATGCTAAATCCTTTTACGATTGGTATTGCCCAAGGTATTGCTGATTTGCCAATCTTTTCTGGATTAGAATATCGTATTGTATGCTGGCTTGTACTGACATCGATTGGAATATCATTTGTATTGTGGTATGCTAATCGAGTAAAGCATAACCCAGAAAAGTCACCGATGCATAAATTAGATAACTATTGGCGTCAGCGAGCAGAAGAACAACAGCAGAATCCAATAGAATATTATACTCCCAAAGTGGCTTGGATTTTGTATGGGATTTTGTCTGCAGTGATGTGTTTGTGTGCTGTTATGATGCCTCAAACACGCATTAATATTGGTGGTGATGAGGTGGCTTTAATTATTGTCCCAATTCTTGCTGGTCTATTTATTATTTTAGGGTTTGTCTCTTTACGTAAGTCTGTGCATTTCTTTATATTGAATCTGTTGCTATTTACAATCTGTTTTTTAGTAATAGGAGTATTAGGATACGATTGGTATGTGATGGAAATATCAGCATTATTCCTTGCTATGGGAATATGTAGTGGTGTTGCAGATAAGCAAAGTGCAGATGATATAGCAAAATTGTTTCTTGCAGGTTGCAAAGATATTCTCTCTGCAGCGTTGGTGGTAGGTCTGGCTAGTGGTATCATCTTCATATTACGGGATGGTAAAGTGATTGACACAATACTCTATGGTCTGACAAGATCACTTGCATCAACAGGTGAGGTAGCCTCCCTAGGCGTGATGTACACTTTCCAAACCTTACTGAATCTAATTATGCCTAGTGGCTCTGCAAAAGCTGCACTCACTATGCCTATTATGGCTCAATTTGCTGATTTAATCAATGTTAGTCGTCAAACAACAGTGTTGGCATTTCAATTTGGAGATGGATTCACTAATATGATTACCCCTACTAGTGGTGTATTGATTGCATGTATAGGAGTTGCTAAAATTCCATATGCAACATGGATAAAATGGGCATGGAAATTCATATTAACTCTCATTGTAATTGGTTTTTTGTTAATGTTGCCCACATTATTTATTTCATTCCCAGGTTTTTAACAATTATTGAAGTGAAAAAGATTTCTATTTTCTTATTCTTGATATTCTTACTAAGTGTATATTCTTTTGCACAAGACTCCACCTATGCACGAAAAATCATTCGCGACTTGTCTTCACCTGAAATGTTTGGACGTGGCCATAGCTATAAAGGAGATTCAATAGCAGCCAAATATCTGGCAAATGAGATGAGAAATCTTGGATTACTTCCATTACAAGTTGATTATCTCCAGCGTTATAGTTATGATTGTTATAGTTTTGAAGGCCCAATTTCTTTATTTGTGAATGGCAAAAAGTTGGTTCCATACTCGCAATATAGAGTTTTCCAAGCATCTATTAATAGTAAGAATCATCAAACAGTATTAAACAAAGCTAAGTTTAAGCGACAAATGAATAATGGCATTTGGGTGTATGGTGTTGACCAATTGGATACCTATTCTCCTATTTCTCAAGCTTCAAATGTCCCATTATATGTAGAAATTTTAGAATCTGCTTTACCTAAGAAAGTAAAAAAAATTGATTTAAATTTACCAATTCATTATCGTGAAAACTATCAAACTCAAAATGTCGTAGGTTATGTGCCTGGTGTAATTGATAGCATGGTAGTATTTGTTGGTCATTATGACCATTGCGGAACTATGGGTGATGACGTTGTTTTCTATGGTGCACATGATAATGCTAGTGGGATTGCTGCCGTTATGGATATTGCTCGTATTTCAACACAAAGAAAGCCCTACTATACAGTGGTATTTATGTTGTTTAGCGGTGAAGAGTCTGGACTCAAAGGTTCGAAATATGCTTCAATGAACCCATTAGTTGATTATCGCAAAATTAAATTGCTTTGTAATCTTGATTTATTTTGTGGTGGAGACGATGGATTAATGTTCTTCAATGCAAATAGTGAAAATACAAAGCTGTATTACGATAAACTCGTGGAATTAAATAAATCAATGAAAGTTGCGAAAGAAATAAGACCTAGGAATAACTCTGCTAATAGTGATCACTATTACTTCAGTCAATTCTGTCCATCAATCTACCTGCTTTCTATGGGACAACCTTATGGGGGATACCATGATCCTAAGGATATTTGTGAATCTTGTGGATTGTCTCACTATAATGACTATTTGAGTCTTATTTTGAAACTTATTGATTTTAATTAGAGCCACCCAAAAGAAGGAAAGAAGTTCCCAACACGCCAATTACCAAGCTCATTCCAATAGAAACATAAAAATTCTGTCCATCTGTGATTAGGCTCATTGTTCCACTGAAAAAATTAAATTTTCCAGCAGTTTCACCTTCAGCAATTCTAAATCCTATCTCAAATGTGGGCTTGTAATTTGGATTAATTCCGTTAGTAATATTAATTCCTAGGCTACCAAATGTAGAGCAGTCATATTTTGACCAGGGTTTTGACAATCGATAATCAGCTCCAGCCGTTACCCATGAACGTTTATTGCTAATTGCGGACCAAATATGCCAGCCCCACAATTCTGGTATATTTGCATAATTAATTCCATAACTCATTTCTTTTTTTCCAATAATGTATTTCACTTCTCCGAAGTGAACTGCAAAAGGACTGCCAAAATATTTAAGTGGATTATATTTGGATGCAGAATATTCATAATCGCAATATGCAGAATCAACATTAGTAGAATCTATGAATGATTTGTTGTCTTGCGCATTCATTTGCTCAGCCAATACGACCAACAGAAAAATAATCATTACTTTTTTCATAACAAAATTGACCATTTTTTTCTTTTTTGCAAAATTACAATTTGTTTTTAAATGTTTTTCCCTAAAGAAAAAGTATTTTTCTGTTTTATTTTTTTATGGTCATTACACACCCTAGAAGATGCATGCTTAACATAACGCAAATACGGAGTGATATTGAAGCATTAATAAAGGGGTTGGGAACCACAACCCCTTTTATCAAATAAACTTATTTTTGAGTTGCATATAATGCATCAAGTTTAGCATTGATGGGTTTCAGTTCATCGTATGCTTCTAAACGAGCATAGACAGTTTTCAATGCATTCAAGCATGCTGCATAATTAGAACGATTTTGTCCCTGCGTATCTTCATCCATGGCTTCAATAAAACTGATAGCACTATTAAAATAAGGGATTGATTGACGGAAAAACTCTTTGGCTTCTTCTTGATATTTGTCATAGAGACCGGTTTCATCGTCTAAAGGAACATCAGCATTGATTTTATCAACAGCACGGTTGAAGAGCATTTTACCAAGGCCGTAGTTTGCAAGGAACTGGTTGGGAACGGTAGCGATAGATTCTTTGTACATTTTTTCAGCGTTAGTAAAATCTTGCACCTCTTCATATGCAGCACCAGCTGCAGCTTGGATACCTGCGTGGATCTGAGCGTTGTTCTTTGTTTTTTCCATAGCCTTCATGATTTCTTCATTGCCCTTTTCAACATTTCCTTTAATCATGTAGGCTTCTGCCATCATCATGTTAGCATTAAAATCTTCAGGACAATTCTTAACATAATTCTGAGCTACCTTAATTGCAGAATTGGTATCGCCTTCCTTCTTATACATCTTGAACAAAGTACTATATACCAGATTCTCCTTTGATTTAGAGCGAACAAGGGTGTTGAAATATCTCTTAGTGAGATCGTCATTCTTCACATTCATTGCAGCTCGACCAGCAAGCAAATAAGATGCTGAAGCATATTCTTTCTTAGCGCTCTCATTGAACATTTTTATTGATTCATCGCACAGAGCGATGCAGCTTTCCCAATTTCTGTCATTCCAAGCATTAATAGCTTGTTTGTAGTATTCATTACCAAGGAAGCTAAGAATTGCGGTGTTGCCTTCTACATGTTCTTTCTCCGTATCTAACTCTTTGCAGCGCATAGCAGCATCTTTGCTCTTTGTAAGCCAATCGGGGTCAAGATTTTTGTACTTGGACTTGGGTTTTTCTGCTTCAGCACCAATTTGGCTGTAGATAAGAGCTGCATAATACCAAGTTTTTGCATCATTCATTGTCTGTTCATGTACGCAAGCCGCATCAATTAATTTCTTGGCTTTGTCAAAGTAGCCACGGTTTTGAGCTTCACGAGCACTCGACACATTGAGAGACTGAGCGCTGATAGCATTTCCAATGACTACGAGCGTCAAAATAAAAACGATTTTCTTCATGTTTCGATTTTTTTTATTTGAAATGTTTGTTTACTTATTATGTACTAGAATAATGTTTTTACTTGCAAATGACTTATATTCTAATCTTCATCGGAAGAATCATAAACTGGTGGATTTGTTTGATTATCAATATCCACTATGCCATCTTCCACGATATTTTCTTCATCATGATCAGTTGGCACTTTGGTGATGGATGCAATAAAATCTTTGCCACGCAAGTTGATGAGTTTCACACCTTGAGTATTGCGATGGCTTAATGCGACATCGCTTACTTTCATTCTTATCGTGATGCCAGAGCGGTTAATAATCATAAGGTCTTCTTCGTCGTTAACATTGATAAGTGCTATCACGCCTCCAGTTTTTTCTGTCACTTTCATTGTCATAACACCTTTACCACCACGATTTGTTATACGATATTCATCCAAAACGGTACGTTTCCCAATACCAGTTTCACTAACAACAAGAATATTTTCGTTGGGATTGTTGGATGTGAGCATTCCAATCACACAATCGTTTTCTGGCTCAAGCGTAATGCCTTTAACTCCAGATGCACCGCGTCCCATTTCACGGAACTGGTCTTCGTTGCAGCGCATTACCTTACCTTTCTTAGACGCAATCAATATTTCACTCTTTCCGTCAGTTAAGCAAGCGTCAATGAGTTCGTCGCCTTCTCGAATACCTACAGCAATGATACCATTGGTGCGAGGACGGGAATAACTCTCAAGTGAGGTTTTCTTGATGATACCATTCTTAGTACACATCACAATAAAGTGATTCTGGAGATATTCCGCATCACTAAGATTCTCAACATTGACATAGGCTTTCACCTTATCGTCGGGTTCAATATTGATCATGTTGAGAATTGGCCGGCCCTTAGCATTCTTTTCTCCTTCAGGGACTTCGAATGCGCGCATCCAATAACATCTACCTTTCTCTGTAAAGAAGAGTAGGTAGTTGTGGTTTGTGCACATAAAAATGTGTTCAAGGAAATCTTCGCTACGTACGGAACTACCCTTTGAGCCAACCCCTCCGCGTGTTTGTGCTCGATATTCATTGAGGAGAGTGCGTTTGACGTAACCTTTGTGAGAGATTGTAATCACCACTTCATCGTCAGGGATGGTGTCTTCTATACGGAAGTTTGATGCCTCATAACGTATGGCGGTCCGTCGGTCGTCTCCATATTTTTCTCTTATTTCAGACAATTCGCCTTTAATCACACCAAACAATTCGTTTCTATTTTCAAGGATTTCTCGACAACGGGCAATAAAACGCATCTTCTCATCATACTCTTCCTGAAGTTTTTGACGTTCCAAACCTGTGAGTTGGCGGAGTCGCATCTCCACGATAGCTGCTGCTTGAAGATCGGAGAAATTCCAGCGTTCTATAAGGCTCTGCTTTGCTTCATCAGCAGTTTTTGACTGCTTAATCATCTGAATAATATCATCGATGATATCAATTGCACGCAGGAAACCTTCGAGCAGGTGAGCCCTTTTTTCGGCTTCTGCCATCTCAAACTTAGTGCGACGCGTAACAACTTCTTCTCTATGTTCCACAAAGTTTTGGATAAGATCCTTAAGATTGAGGAGCATAGGACGTCCGTGCACCAATGCGATATTATTGACAGCAAAAGAGCTCTGAAGCTCACTTAATTTATATAACTTGTTGAGAATTACATTCGGTACAACATCGTTACGGAGAATATACACCACGCGGATACCCTCTTTATCTGACTCGTCACGAATATCAGTAATACCAGTAATTTTACCTTCCTTAACCAATTGAGCTTGGCGCTTAATCATCTCGCTTTTGTTTACGCCATAAGGAAGTGTATTAGCCACAATGATGTTGCGACCATGATTATCTACATCAATAGTACAGTCTGCACGCAATACGATGCTACCTCGTCCAGTGGTGTATGCAGAACGAACTCCATTGTATCCAAAAATAGTACCACCACCGGGGAAATCTGGAGCCTTAACAAACTCCATAAGTTCATCGACAGTGATATCATTGTTATCGATAAAAGCGATGCAGCCATCTAAAACTTCGCGTAGGTTATGGGTAGGCATATTGGTGGCCATACCTACAGCAATACCACTAGAGCCATTCACCAACAAATTTGGAATGCGAGTGGGCAATACTGTAGGCTCTTCACGCTCGTTGGAGTAGTTGGGCATCATATCCACAGTATCTTTTTTGATGTCAGCAAGTATCTCGTTGGATATTTGCTCCATACGGCATTCTGTATAACGCATGGCAGCAGGGCTATCACCATCAATGCTGCCATAGTTTCCTTGGCCATCTACCAGCGTGTATCTCATGTTCCACGATTGCGCCATGCGAACCATTGCCAAGTAAACCGAAGAGTCGCCATGGGGATGGTATTGACCAAGCACTTCGCCAACCACACTAGCAGATTTTTTATAAGCAGTGTTGTAATACATACCCATGTCGTTCATTGCAAAAAGAATGCGGCGCTGAACTGGTTTTAATCCATCACGAACATCAGGGAGCGCGCGAGACACGATTACCGACATCGCATAATCAATGTAAGCAGACTTCATTGTAGTTTCAATGTCAACGCGCGTGATTTTTTCGTTATCAGAAATCATCTTATATATATATATTATTGTATTTCAATTTTAAAATGCAAATTACTTTTTGCATTGAGAATACAAAGATACGTTTTTTTTTCCAAATAGGTAAATTTTGATAAAAAAATGATTCATTTATCATTGATTTTTTGTATGATAGATTGATTAACCACTCGGTGTTGAAAATAAACTCTGATATACCTTTTTCAATCGTATATTTTGTTGTACTTTTGCAACGAGAAATAAAGTATATGGAACCTAAATTTTCTGAACACGCCAAACAGGCAATTGCCAATAGTCGTGATGAAGCTATCCGACTGAAAAACGGAGCGATAGGTGTAGAACACATCTACCTTGGTATTACACGTCAAAATGATTGTTCTGCCGTGATAATGCTGCAAAGTCTCGGGGTAGATATGCCTCAAATCAAGTCTGCTATTGAGAATTCGATAGGGCAGATGGATAGTGACATTCGTTTCAGCATTGATAGCGAGATACCAATGTTGCGCCAAGCAGAAACCATATTGAGAGTCAGTTTTCTGGAGAGTACGCGATTAAAGTCGCCTGTCATTCACACTGCTCACATCATTTTGGCGATGCTACATGAGAGTGAGAACTACATATCCAAAATACTGCTTCGATATGATTGCACTCATGAGAAATGTATCAAATACCTTCAATCATTAGGACCTGCGCATTTCTCATCTGATCCTTCTCCATTAGATGCACCCCAACCAGATTTCTTAAACCAAACAAGCGAGGACGACAATGACGAACCATATCCCTTTGAATCTCATCGTCCATCTACTTCCGATAATGGCCGTAGCGAGTCCAAGTCAGAAAAAGACACTCCTGCCCTACTCAATTTTGGTCGAGACCTCACCCAGATGGCACGTGATGGCAAACTTGATCCCATTGTGGGACGAGAGAAAGAACTCGAACGTATCGCACAAATTCTCTCCCGTCGGAAGAAGAATAATCCTGTACTTATAGGTGAACCTGGAGTGGGTAAGAGTGCTATAGCAGAAGGACTTGCATTACGCATTATTGAAGGGAAAGTGCCTAGAACACTATACAACAAACGTGTTTTTTCTCTTGACTTGGCATCTTTGGTGGCTGGTACCAAATATCGTGGGCAATTTGAGGAAAGAATGAAAGCTGTATTAAACGAATTGGAGAAAAATCCATCAATTATCCTCTTTATTGACGAAATTCATACCATTGTTGGTGCAGGCAGCGCAAGCGGTTCTTTGGATGCCAGCAATATGTTCAAACCTGCTTTGGCACGAGGAGAAATTCAATGCATAGGCACCACAACATTGGATGAATACCGCCAATACATTGAGAAAGACGGTGCTCTTGAACGCAGATTTCAGAAGGTTTTGGTAGAAGCTACTTCTCCAGAAGAAACCCTTGTTATTTTGAATAATATCAAATCTAAATATGAAGATCACCATCTGGTACAATATTCTGACGATGCTTTAAAAGCATGTATCTCACTTACTGAACGATATGTAAGTGATCGGGTGTTGCCCGACAAGGCAATTGATGCCCTCGATGAAGCCGGTGCCAGAGTTCGAATTTCTCACGTGGAGATTCCCGAAGATATTATTGCATTGGAGAATGAGATTACTCGCATTGTCAAACTCAAACAAGAGGTTCTGGACCGTAAAAGCTACAAGGACGCTATTGTTTATCGCGACCAAGAAAAGCAATTGAGAGAAAAATTGGAAATCCGCAAGCAAGAATGGGAAACTTCCGACCGCGATAAGCGAGTGCAAGTGACTGATCAAGATGTGGCTGAAGTAGTGGCCATGATGACCGGTGTGCCAGTTCAACGTATTGCCCAAAATGAAAGCAATCGTCTATTGGTAATGGAAGATGAATTGCAACATAGTGTCGTGGGGCAGGACGAAGCAGTGCGCCAAGTATGCAAAGCCATCCGTCGCAATCGTGCTGGACTCAAAGACCCCAACCGCCCCATTGGCAGTTTTATCTTTGTGGGCCCGACCGGTGTGGGTAAAACATATCTTACCAAAGTATTGGCCAAATATCTCTTTGAGAGCGAATCCAATATGATACGTATTGATATGAGCGAGTATATGGAGAAATTTGCTGTTTCTCGCTTGATAGGTGCGCCTCCAGGATATGTGGGATATGAAGAAGGTGGTCAATTGACTGAGAAAGTACGCCGCAAACCTTACTCGATCATTTTGCTTGATGAAATTGAGAAAGCTCATCCTGATGTGTTCAATGTATTACTTCAGGTACTTGATGATGGACAACTGACAGATGGGCTTGGTCGCAAAGTTGATTTCAAAAATACCATCATTATCATGACATCCAACATTGGCACTCGTCAGCTCAAAGAATTCGGCACAGGCGTTGGATTCAGCACCTCTGCACGTGAGGCCGAACGGCAATCCCTTGAACGTTCGGTAATTGATAAAGAAATGAAGAAAAAATTTGCACCTGAATTTCTTAATCGTATTGATGATATCGTATTCTTTAATAGCCTTCAGCGTACTGACATACATAAGATTATTAACATTGAGTTGAAAGGACTTTTCAGTCGTGTCCAAAGTATGGGTTATCGTATTGATATTGATGACAAGGCAAGAGATGTGATCCTCTCCAAAGGATGGGATGAGCAATACGGAGCAAGGCCTCTCAGACGTGCTATCCAGCAATATATTGAGGACGAACTCGCCGATGAAATACTCAAGTCTGGCATATTGCCTGGTGACATTATTTGCATCTCTGCTACAGATGCTACTGATGAATCTGATGCTAGGATTACTTTTAATATTCAAAAGAAACCTCTTTCATTAGAATCATAGAACTACGACTTGCGTAGTAAAAGATACCCACTAAGTAATCACTTGGTGGGTATTTTATTTGTCAAAAAATCCCATCAGCAGTGCCGATGGGATTTTTATCAATGGTGTGCTTAAGATTAGTTCTCAGCAGGCCATACGGGCTGCAAATTGCGATCGCCATAAGCATCGTCAATTTTGCTAATAGTGGGCCAGTACTTGTCGTCGTGCTCCAAGGGGAATGCAGCAACTTTGCGGCTGTAAGGATAGTTCCATTCTTCTGCGCAAACAACCTGCATGGTGTGAGGAGCGTTGGCGATGGGGTTATTTTTCTCCTCATACTTGCCAGTCATGATATCATCGATTTCCTGACGAATGGCGATGAGTGCGTCGCAAAGACGATCCAGTTCGCTGAGGGGTTCACTTTCAGTAGGCTCAACCATGAGGGTGTTGTGAACGGGGAATGCCACAGTGGGAGCGTGGAATCCATAGTCGTCCAAACGACGAGCGATATCACCAACGCCTACCTTAAGACTGAATTCGCTGAAGTCAACAATCATCTCGTGACCACACATACCATTCTTGTTGGTGTAAAGAATCTTGTAGTACTTCTGCAAACGAGCACGGAGATAGTTTGCGTTGAGGATAGCATGACGGGTGGCTTCAGTAAGGCCGTTGCCGCCCAGCATCAGCAGATAGCCATAGCTGATGGGGAAGAGCAGCGAGTTGCCATAAGGAGCAGCTGCCATAGCGTTACCCTTCTTGCCTCCCACTTCGAGTTGGCTGTGTTTGGGAAGGAAGTCAAGCAACTTGGCATTTACTGCGATAGGGCCAACACCGGAACCGCCACCACCGTGAGGGCCTGCGAAGGATTTGTGGAGGTTTAGGTGGCAGACATCAGCACCCATATATCCGGGGCTGGTGAGGCCAATCTGAGCATTCATGTTGGCACCGTCCATATATACAAGACCACCTGCATTGTGGATGATATCAACAATTTCGAGAATACCCTCTTCAAATGCGCCGTGGGTAGAAGGATAAGTAATCATGATGCAGCTGAGGTTATCCTTGTATTGCTCAACTTTCACCTTCAGGTCTTCAATGTCAACATCACCCAATTCGTTGCATTTCACCACCACAACAGTCATACCAGCCTTAGCTGCAGAAGCGGGGTTGGTGCCGTGAGCAGAAGCAGGGATCAGGCAAACATTGCGATTGGGGTTGCCATTGTCGATATGATAGTTACGGATAACAGTCAAACCGCTGTACTCACCTGCTGAACCCGAGTTAGGTTGCAGTGAAACACCAGCGAAACCGGTAACGATTGCCAGGAGATCTTCCATTTCGTTGATGAGCTCAGTCCAACCTTCGGTCTGGTCAGCGGGTGCAAAGGGATGAATTGCACCGAATTCGCTCCAACTCAGGGGAAGCATTTCGGCAGCGGCGTTGAGCTTCATGGTGCAGCTTCCCAGAGGAATCATAGCGCGATTGAGGCTGAGGTCTTTCACCTCAAGCTTCTTCATGTAGCGCATCATCTCGGTCTCGCTGTGGTAGGTGTTGAAAACGCGATGGGTAAGATAAGCGGTCTTACGCATGAGGTTTTCGGGCAGAGTAGCAGCCTGGCAACAGCAGCAGCACTGTACCTCTTCGGGAGTCTTGCCTGCGGCCTCGGCCAACACGTTGATGATTTCCTGGAGGTCAGCCTTACTAGTGGTTTCATCAAGGCTGATGCCGATGCAATCCTCGCAGATATAGCGGAAGTTTATTTCATGGGTGAGCGCCACCTTCTTCACGAGGTCGGTTTTCACAGGGCACTCAAGAGCCAAAGTGTCAAAATAAGCAACATTATGCTGTTTGTAGCCATACTTAGCAGCTTCAGCAGCCAGTTTGCTAGCCATCTTGTGGATGTTCTCTGCAATAGCACGGATGCCTTCGGGGCCATGATAAGCAGCATAGAAACCACTCATAATTGCTTGCAAAGCAGCAGCGGTGCAAATATTGGAAGTAGCTTTGTCGCGTTTAATGTGCTGTTCGCGCATACCCAGAGCCATGCGGAGAGCGGGGTTACCTTTTGCATCAACACTCCAACCGATGATACGGCCAGGGAAAGCACGCTTGAAGGTATCAGTAATTGCGAAGAAACCAGCGTGAGGGCCACCAAATCCCATAGGCAGACCAAAACGCTGAACGCTACCAAATGCGCAGTCTGCGCCCATCTCGCCAGGAGTTTTCACCATAGCAAGAGCCATCAGGTCTGTAGCCATACCCACGAAGATGTTGTTTTCGTGAGCCTTAGTAATAAATTCGGTATAATCTTTTACCTCACCATACTGGTTGGGGTTCTGGACCATTACTGCGAAATACTCTTCACCATTGAAGTTGAAATCCTTCACGTCACCAGTGACGATTTCAATACCGCGAGGAGCAGCATTGGTGCGCATCACATCGAGGGTTTGGGGCAGAATACCATTGTCAACAAAAACCTTGCAAACACCAGCCTTCTGTGCTGCGCGGCTGCGAGAAGCAAAGAACATCAACATGCACTCACCACCAGCGGTAGCTTCATCAAGCAAGCTAGCGTTGGACATAGGCATACCAGTCATATCAACCACCATGGTCTGATAGGTCATGAGAGCCTCAAGACGACCCTGGCTGATTTCAGTCTGATAGGGAGTGTATGCGGTGTACCAACCTGCATTTTCAAACACGTTGCGCTGGATAACGGCAGGGGTGATGGTGTTGTAATAACCCATACCGATATAGGTCTTGTACAGTTTGTTCTTCTGAGCGAGTGCGCGGCAGCGGTTAAGGAACTCATATTCGTTGATACCGTCAGGGATGGGCATAGGCTCTTTCAAGCGAATGGCAGCGGGAACGGCCTTTTCGATAAGTTCATCCATTGAGCTAACGCCGATTTCTTTCAGCATTTTCTCTTCATCAGCAGCCTTGGACACACCATTGTGTCTTGGGGTAAAATTGTTGCTAATCATAGTATTATTATAAAGTTTATATATATATATTATCAAATTAATAATTCACAAAGATACGAAAAATATATGAATCCCAACAAAAAAAGTTTCACACCTCCCCTACCCTTGTTCTTCTAGGTCTCGGATTGGTATGCAGAAGTATCTCTGAGCGTGTTTGTTGGCCCATCGTTCGGCATATAGTTGGTGGTGTTGATAACGGCCATGGGTGAAATGCTCCAACGTCACACTGGCCAAACTCGGTAACCCTACGGCCATGATATATAACGGACCAAGCCAAAGACTGTCAAATGTGTGGCCGAACTCATGCATAAGCAACTGACCAAAACCAAATTTAGCCTCATACTCGAAATTCATCATCATATTGTCGGTCAACCATATATTAATCATGCATCCCATTGAGCAACCCATATTGCGATAGTCGCCCCTACCATCGTCTATGGCAAATGTATTGCCGTCCAAGTATTCCACTCTGTCCACTTGGTATGTGATAGTTCTGCACATAGCCACCGAGTATCCTATCATTGTTTGGGGCAACTCCCATGAATGGCGCAGCAACGCCTGAGTCAGGCCATGGTTTGGATGCTGTATGTCCAAAATATAACGTCCCTTAATCAGCTTTTTTGTTAATGCTGGACACCTTATCCACCCCACAATACTGAGCAATAACTCCACTCCTTTGCATGCCAAGAAACCCCATCCCATAGCTTTCCCTATCAACTCGGTTTGGCAACAAAGAGCCACTGCCACCATCCAAGTGGCAACCAACATTGCAGACTCCACACCCCCAAGCAACCATTTAATTCTTTGTTCCATTTGTGCTTATTATTTACAACACATTCCGCAATCTGTCCGACACATCAGCCACAGGCACCTTAGTATATTCTCCGTTCTCATGAAGCCATATCAGCCTGCGACCCAACATCTTCAACCCAATATCTTCAAGCATTAGGGCATATAAGCTCAGTTGAATGGTATATAAGCTATTATCCTCCTGCACCATGTCATCAAACGGCGGCAGTAGCATGATTCTATTTCGTTGGTTATATTCGCTATATAGCGACTGATTGGTTTTATAATCCATCAACACCATGCCGGCACGCTGCTCATCGCCTTGCCCGTCGTAGTAGTAGAGCATGTCAAAAGTGCCGCAGATCTGCTCTCTTAGATTCATCTCTGCTTGGGGATTCTTGCCGCTATACACCATGGCTTCGTTCAGCACCAAGTGGTAGCAGTCTGGTAAATCGTCCAAAAACTTTACCACAGCTTTTTCTTTCCCTCCGTCCGGAATCAATTCTCCAGTTGGCGAGAATTGACTGCGCACAGAGTCTAGCACCATCTCATCATGACCATTTCTCAAATAGCTTAGACTTTCACCAAATGCATGCACCTTGGAACCATGGCTTGTGGCACGAAGCGAATTATTATTCCACTGCTCCAGCCAATGTTCCGGTGTGTTGCCGTGCTTATGGGCATAAAGAGCGGCTTGAGTTTTGGAGTCAAAGGGACGACTCTCAAAGCGTTTGCCAATCTGAGACACAGAGTCGAGCTGCTTGCCATTGAGCATATAAACATGCCCTTCTTCAAAAAACTCCAGGTCGTTGAACGATTCCAATATCAATTGTCGTGCTTCGGCAGCCTGCCTTGGCTCACCTTGTATTTCAAACATATTCATGACTCCTATAACGGAAAAAAAACAATAATATTATGATTATTTTCTGCTCCTATTTAGCCAGCATTTCTCTATATCAATAATAATTCGTAATTTTGCAAAACTAATAATTTGTGCCGCAATGAAAATACTACATACTAGCGATTGGCATTTAGGCCACTTGCTCTACAACTACGACCGCACCGAGGAACACCAATCCATGCTTCAGCAGATAATCAACATTGTCCGCCAGCATCAACCCGATGTCTTTCTGCTTTGCGGCGATGTCTATCACACACCCCAACCCTCAGCATCAGTGCAAACACTTTTCGCCAACACCCTTGTTGATATTCATGAGGCATGCCCAGCCATGAGCATTATCATCACAGCTGGCAATCACGATAGCGGCTCTAAGCATGAAATATTCCGCACCCCATGGAAAGCGTTGAACGTGCACGCCATAGGGCAGCTCTACCGCGACAATACCGACCACCACATCATCCACATCCCTGGCAAGGGCTATATAGTGGCCATCCCCTACATTCACGAACGCAATATGCCCGAAGGGCTCTTTCAGCAGATGCTTGACAAAGTGGCAGCGCAAAACACCAATTCGTTGCCTGTGGTAATGACCGCCCACACTACCGTTTCTGGATGCGACTATACAGGCCACAACCATGTCAACGAATACTCTATAGGCGATATCGACTCTTTTGATATCAATCAAATGGGCACAGGCTATGACTATTTAGCTCTAGGGCATATCCATCATGAGCAATTTGTCCATTCTGGCAACCACAATGTTCGATATAGTGGCTCCCCCATTGCCATTAGTTTCGATGAATCCTACCCCCATTCCATCAGTTTGGTTGAGATTAGCGCTCATGGCCAGCCCCCGATAGTCTCCAAACTAGAGATTGACAATCCCCGCCCTTTGGTCACTCTGCCCATTTCTGGCTTTGCCACATGGGACGAAGCCAAAGACTTGCTACGCAATTATCCGTCCGACATACCAGCCTACATCAGGCTCAATGTGTTGATAGAAGACTTTCTGCCTGTAGAAGCCAATGCCGAGGCTGCTGCGCTCATCGATGGAAAACAATGCCGTTTCTGCTATATCAATACCCATCGGCCCGCCGAACTGCATTCCCACAATTCAGGACTCACCGTGCAAGAGTTCCAGTCCGAAAAGCCAATTGACATTGCTCGCCGCTATGCCGACGACCTTGGCATCACTTTCGACCCTGAGATGGTCGCACTCTTCAACGAGGTAATGGACAAATTGAGCATTGATTCAAGAGAGGAGCAATAAATCATGAAACTACAGAAACTTATCATTCATAATATAGCATCAATTGAGGATGCCACAATCAACTTTGAAGCTCAACCCTTAGCCAGCAGCGAGGTGTTCCTCATCACTGGCAAAACGGGTGCTGGCAAATCCACCATACTCGATGCAATCTGTCTGGCACTCTATGCCGATACGCCCCGCCTCGACTCCACCAAGATGCAAGGCGACACTCAAGATGGTGAGAAAACATTGAAGATCGACGACCCTCGTCAGCTCATGCGCCGCAACACTAGTGAGGCTTTTGTTATTCTATATTTTATTGGCAACAATGGTGTCCACTATCAGTCCACCTGGTCGGTGAGCCGTGCCCACAAGAAAGCCAACGGCAACATGCAGTCCAAAAGTTGGCAGCTCATAAACCTCGACAACTCCAACACTCTCACCAAAGACAAAGAGATTGAGGCAGAACTGCGTTCTGCCATCGGACTTGACTTTGGCCAGTTTTGTCGCACCACCATGTTGGCTCAGGGAGAATTCACCCGATTCCTCAATAGCAAGGACGACGACAAAGCTGAAATCTTAGAGAAAATAACAGGCGTGGACACATATTCCAAGATTGGAGCTAAAGTATTTACCGAAACTGCCCAGAGAAAGCAGTTGTGGGAAAATGCCATGCGCCTGGCCGAAGGCACCCCCACCCTCTCAGACTCCGATTTGGGACAGAAGAAAGCCCAACTTTCCCAGCTAGATGCCAATCAGCAGCAACTTCAAACAATGGTTGATGTTGAGAATAAGAAACTGCAATGGATCAATGCATTGAACGACATGTCCAAGCGCGTTGCCGAGGCCACTACTGCCCTGGCTCAGGCCCATGCTGTGGTGAAGAGTGAAGCGTTCAAGGCCAAAGAGACCCTTTCTGCAGAATGGCATACCACCATTGAGGCCCGCCGATGGATGGATGAATTTCATCAAGCACAAGATTCTATCATACAACAGCAAGCAAGTCTCACCCAATTGAAGAATACCTATTCTCAGTTGCTTGGTGGGCAACAGTATATCGAGCAATTCCTAGCCACAAAATCAGCCGAGTTAAACGCAACCAAACAGTTTCTCGACAAGGAAGCACCACTGTTGTCCATCTATCAGCAGTCGCAAACCATTGTGGGACACTTGGTCGTGCTGCAAGATGCTAGAGTTGCCATCGAAAAATCAACCACAGAAATCAATAAAGGAAATGAAGAGCTCAGTCATCAGCTTCTACCGGCTTTCAATGCAGCCAACGACGCAGTCAAGATGGCTCAAGAATCTTACCGATTGGATAATGATGAGGTGCAAAAAAAAGAATCGGAAATTGCCAACCTCAATTTACCTCAATTGCGCCTTCAACGTGATTCCGCCAAAGATCAGCTATCCGCCATATCCACAGCCAAAGATCGCTTGGGTATCCTTGCCGCAACTGTTCAGCAGCATGAGACTATGCGTCAACAACTAGCCCAACGCCTATCCTCCATCCAACTTAAAAAAGAGCAATCCATCCAACTTGATAACCCCATCCACGATGCACAGATAAAATTTGACGTGCGCAGAGATGATTTGGCTAAGCAAAGCGACACCATCGACAAATTTGCCCAATCCCTCCGAGCAAAATTGAAGATTGGCGACACTTGCCCCGTTTGTCGCCAAGTGATAGCGGTTCAGTTGCCCCACGAAGAAGAATTGTCCACACTTGTAGCCCAACTCAAAGAATCATCTGATCAGGCCGAAACAGAACTCCGCTCCTTAATTGACAGCAAGACCAAGTTGGATGCAGAAATTCTTGTAGAGTCAACCGCATACCAAAATGAATTAAAAGCATTTGACAACGACCAATCATTGTCCCTTGCTCAGCAGCGCGCATTAAATGCATGTAGTGTATGCGGTATAAATGTGATTGACCAAACCACGTTAGCTGCACTTGAGTCGCTAGAACTTAAATGGCGTGATGTCATAGATCAACTAGAGGCAAAAATCAAACAAGGAGAAACGAAAGAGGCCGAAGCCAAACTGCTTCGCAATCAGCTGGACACCAAACGAAAACATATAGAAACCCTTGTTCAGAAGGCCAAAGAAGCCGAAAATGCTATCTCTGAAGCCCAAAAACATCTTGCCCAAGCCACCATTTTGGCCGAAACCAAGAAATTGGATGCCGAAAACGCCGAACAGCATGTGCGCGAACTGCTGGCCGACAGCCATTGGGCTATTGATTGGCTCACTCAACCCAATGCCTTTGCCCAGGCACTCACCCTTGCTGCCAACACCTACAATGCCAAACTACAGGAACACAATAAGCTGTCTGCCAATATCGATGCAACAAAGTCCTACTCTGAGAGTGTTTCATCCGTTATGAAGTCTATCTTGGATGCTTTGCCTGAATGGGCTGAATCAAAACCAGCTCCCGCTTCCAGGATTCCCAATTTGCAATCCCTCACCAACCAGCTATTAAGCTCGGTCACTGCTGCACTCACCCAATTGCGCAATGCCCAAAAACAACAGCACGAAAGCCAAACATTGCTTGAGGAGTTCATCCAGGCCCACAATCCGATTACCCTCGATCGGCTTGCTGCCTTAAAGACCTATTCCGCCCAAGATATTGCAACCGTCGATGAAGAATTGAAGCAAAATCGAGAATCGGTGGTTTGGTATAAAAGCTTGTTGGAAAATGCGCAAAACCAACTCAACGACCACCAGCAGCACAAGCCCTCCTTGGCTGAGGACGACACCCCTCAAACCATTCAAAGTCGCATAGGCCAGCACACACAATCTTTGAACCAATTGCGCGAACAAAGGGGTGCAATCCTTCAAGAACTCAAAATCGACGAGGAAAATCGGCTACGCCTTGGTTCGCTTTTGCAAGATGCCGAGCAGAAGAAAGCCGATTATCAGCGTTGGTCGCGCTTGAACCAACTCATAGGTGATGCCACAGGCAACAAATTCCGCAAGATAGCGCAAAGCTATGTGCTATCCAGCCTCATCCACTCTGCCAACAGCTATATGCGCACCCTCACCGATCGCTACACCCTCAAAGTAGCCCCTGGCACATTTGTAATTTCCATCGAGGATGCCTATCAAGGCTATGCCACCCGAGCCGCCAGCACCATCTCAGGCGGTGAAAGTTTCTTGGTGTCGCTCTCCTTGGCGTTGGCACTGAGCGACATAGGGAACACCCTTTCGGTAGATACCCTATTTATTGATGAGGGCTTTGGCACCCTCAGCGGTGAGCCGCTCCAGAATGCCATCAACACCCTCCGTTCGCTACACACCAAGTCAGGCCGCCATGTGGGCATCATCAGTCATGTAGAGGAGCTACAGGAACGTATCCCAGTGCAGATTCAAGTAGTACAAGAAGGAAACAACTCCAGCAGCAAAATCATTGTGGTGCCATCGAATGAGAAAATCTAATAGTTGGCTAATCCTAGGCTTTGCCTAAGGGTTTCTTTTATTGCTAGGAATGTGTGAGGCCAAAGCCTAAGCATGCTTTATCAACAAGCCAAGCATGCTTAACTCAAAACAAAAGAAAGGCTGCAACCGCGATGTCTGCAGCCTTAATCATTAGTTGTTGATTGGTGTCGGCCAACAGTTAAATCAATGAGTTTAACTATATCGTTCTGAGTGAATTATAAGTGTTTGATGCCTGCTGACTGTTTGTTTGAATTGTTTTTCTTAGGAGATATGGGGAGGATGAGCAGGAAGTATATGGTTGGTGAGCAGGAGATATGGGGTTCCTGACAATGAAGTATGGTATCTTTTTGCAGAGGAATGTTTAGGCTGAAAAGGGAACGGGCGGCCGGTGGGGTCGCCCGTTTTTATTTTGCTGGGGTTGTATAGCAGGGGCTATTTGACACGGATTAACTCGTACTGGCGGGTGCCGATGCCAAGTTTCTGAGCGTGGTCGAGGCCGGCGGCCCAGTCGGTGTCGGGGTGCACCACACGGAACAGGTCGTGGTCGTGATGGTGGCACTCGCAATGTTCGTGGTCATGATCGTGGTCGGCTGCGCTACCTGGCACGATGGGCTGCTTGTTGGCTGCATCGACGCAGGCTTGGTCGAGAGCCACGGGGTCGAACGATGCAAACATGCCCACATCGGGGATGATGGCGATATCGTTGCTGCCTTCGCAGTCGCACTCGGGCGACACATTCATCAGCATGTTGATGTGGAAGTTGGGCTTGCCTTGGAGCACGGCTTTGGCATATTCGGCCACTTTCTTGTTCATCACGGGCTTGGCTTCGTCCCACTTGGTCATGATGGCACCTTTGGGGCAATAGGCGATGCAGTAGCCGCAGCCAACGCAATGGGCCTCGTCGATGACGGCTTTTTTGTTGACAACGTGGACGCCGTTGTTGTTGCAGTTTTTCACGCACATGCCGCAGCCGATACATTTGGACTCGCTGATGCGGGGGGTGCCGCTGGAGTGCATCTCCATTTTGCCAGCCTTGGAGCCGCAGCCCATGCCGATGTTCTTGAGCGAACCGCCGAAGCCAGCCACTACATGGCCCTTGAAATGGGAGAGCGAGATGAAGATGTCGGCCTCGGCAATGGCTGCGCCAATCTTGGGCTCGGGGCAGTACTGGGCGTCGGCCACGGGGATGGCGCGCTCGTCGGTGCCACGAAGGCCGTCGGCGATGATGGTGTGCACGCCGGTGGAAAGGGGACTATATCCGTTGATGTAGGCTGCGTCGAGGTGGTTGAGTGCATTGTTGCGATATCCCACATAGAGGGTGTTGCAGTCGGTGAGGAAGGGTTTGCCTCCGCGTGCTTTAATGTGGTCGCAGAGCACTTTGGCATACTGTTGGCGCAGAAAAGCAAGGTTTCCAACTTCACCAAAATGGACTTTGACAGCAACAAATTTGTCGGTAAAATCAATCTTGTCGATACCAGCTTGGGTGATTAGGCGATCGAATTTAGCCAATAGGCTGTTGCCAGAAGTGACATGCATATCAGCGAAATAGACTTCGGATTTCATAATTTTATGATACGTTTAATATTTTATTTATGAGTGCAAAGATACGAAAAGTGTAAGGAATGGAGAAAAAAAGTATTAGTAATCTAACATTATTATTGTTTGGGAAAGTGAGAAACCGACGAGGTTGATACATGTTCAAATAGGCATGTGGGGTAATTGATAAATTGCATTTGGTTATTCCGATTAAAAAATGTATTTTTGTAGTCGATAATCAATTTTTGATTGATTCGATAATTTAATGATAATCATCATGGAAACAGAAAGACTATTGCTGAGACGGTGGGTGGAGAGTGATGCGGGAGAGCTCTACCGATTGGCTGCAGACCCCGAGTTGGGACCTCGCGCCGGATGGTCTCCTCACAAGAATGATATGGAGAGCCGCGAAATAATACGAACCATATTTTCGGCCGAAGGCATGTGGGCCATTGTGATGAAAGGCACCAACACCATTGTGGGGTGTGTGGGATATCTGGTGGCTGGGCAAAGTAATCTGCCACTATCGGATGGCGATGCTGAAGTAGGATATTGGGTTGGAACGCCATATTGGAATTGTGGAATAGGCACCGAGGCATTGAGATTGGTGGTGGATTATTGTTTCGACCAAATGGGATTCAACCGACTGTGGGGCACACATTTTGTGGATAATCCAGCCTCGGGCCGAGTGATGGAGAAGTGCGGATTTACCCCCACGGGCAGCACCACCACCCTGCCCAATTTGACCGAAGGGGGCGAAAAGACTGTAAGCGTGCTATGTTTGTATAAACCTAGATATTAAAAGATCATGAAAAATATTGTTATACTCAACGCCAGTCCGCGTCAGACAGGATTGGTGAGCCAAATGCTAGGAATCATGCGTGATGAGCTACAGGCAATGGGTCACCGGGTGGAATGGGTGGATGTGTGCCGACTGGATGTGAAACCCTGCATGGGATGTATGAAATGCCGAGAATCGCTCCGCTGCGCTCTGCCCGAAGACGATGCCCAGCGCACCCTGGCCAAGGTGCAGCAATGCGATGCGTTGATTATTGGCAGCCCTACTTATTGGGGCAATATGAACGGGCAGCTGAAGGTGCTTTTCGACCGATGGGTGTATGGCATGATGGGTGAGCGGCCCAACGGTATTCCCATTGCTCTGCACAAGGGCAAACGGGCCGTGGTGGTGAGCACATGCAACACGGTTTGGCCCATTGGGCGCATATTCATGCAGACCAGCGGCGTGGTGAGGGCTGTGCGTGAGGTGTGCTACTGGAGCGGCATAAAGGTGATAGGCAGTGTGCAGAAATGCGGCACTCGCACCCATGGCCAACTAACCCATCACCACATCAACCGCTGCAGGAAGATGGCCCGACGGGTGGTGAGAAAATGAAATATATTTGTTAATTATTAAAAAGTGTGTATCTTTGCACTTTGCTATTATAACAACTTTTATAAACTAACTCAATGAAAGTCAAAGTAGGTATTGCTCAGATGGCCTGTGTGGCCGACAAGCAGGAGAACATCCAACGCTACACCGAGAAGGTGCGCGAGCTCGCAGCAGGCGGAGCTCAGATTATCTGTTTGCAAGAATTATTTGCCTCCCTATATTTCTGCGATGAGGAGAAGTATGAAAACTTCCAACTGGCTGAATCTATCCCCGACGGCCCTACATGCAAGCATTTTATGTCTTTGGCCAAGGAGTTGGGCGTGGTGCTGGTGTGTTCCCTCTTCGAGAAACGTGCCGAAGGGCTCTACCACAATACCACTGCCGTGATTGACGCCGACGGCTCCTATTTGGGCAAATATCGCAAAATGCATATCCCCGACGACCCCGGATACTATGAGAAATTCTATTTCACTCCGGGCGACTTGGGCTACAAGGTGTTCAAAACCAAATATGCCACCTTGGGCGTGCTCATCTGCTGGGATCAGTGGTATCCCGAGGCAGCACGCATCACCAGCCTTATGGGCGCCGAGCTGCTTTTCTTCCCCACAGCCATCGGCTGGGACGTGCATCAGGATGATCTCACCAACCGCGAACAATACGAGGCTTGGCAAACCATCCAGCGCAGCCATGCTGTAGCCAATGGGGTGCCCGTGATTAGCGTGAATCGCACCGGATTGGAAGGCGAAATGCAGTTCTGGGGCGGAAGCTTCATTACCAACGCTTTCGGCCGCTTGCTCTATCAAGCACCCCACTACGACGAAGCCCTACATATCCAGGAATTGGATCTGGAACAGTCCGACCACTACCGTCGCCACTGGCCCTACTATCGCGACCGCCGTATTGACAGCTATTCTCCCATACTGAAACGCTATATCGACGACGCAGAATAGGCGCAGCATGTAAGGCACTATCAACGCATTAATCTTAAACTCAAAAATAACAATTAATGATCTCACCCAAGGAACTTGGATTCTACATGCCCGCCGAATGGGCTGAACACAAAGCCACATGGCTCAGCTATCCTCACAACGAAGACTCTTGGCCTGGAAAGATTGAAACAATTTTCCCATCCTATCATTTGTTTATCAAAACACTGTCCGAAGATGAGGAAGTGCACATCAATGTGGATGACCAGCGAATGCAAGACCATGTGCAGGCTGCTTTGGAACAGATGAATGCCAACATGGCCAACATCTTCTTCCATCAGTTTCCCACCAATGATGCATGGTGCCGCGACCACGGTCCGGCTTTCCTCCTCAACCGACAGGATCCCACCAAGCGCGCCATTGTCAACTGGAATCACAACGCCTGGGGTGGGAAATATCCCTACCAATTGGACACCCAGATTCCTGTGCATATTTTCAACTACTTGAAAAATCACGAAGCCAGCTTGCAGCTCTTTGAGCCTGGCATTGTGATGGAGGGGGGCAGCATCGACGTGAATGGCGTGGGCGACCTCCTCACTACCACCTCCTGCTTGCTCAATGAGAATCGAAACCCCCACTTGAACCAAGGTCAGATAGAGGATTATCTGAGAGTGTATTATGGTGTGGATAATATTATCTGGCTGGGTGAAGGAATTGATGGCGACGACACCGACGGCCATGTGGATGACCTCAGCCGTTTCATCTCTGAAGATACCATCATCACCGCTGTGGAAGAGAACGCTTGGGATGAGAATTACCAAGCGCTGCAAGACAACCTAAAGGCACTGAACCAATGCCGTCTGGCCAATGGCAAACAACCTACCGTGGTGGAATTGCCCATGCCCGATATGGTCACCTACGACAACCAGCGCCTCCCTGCCAGCTATGCCAACTTTTACATTGCTAACAAGAAGGTAATCTTCCCCACCTATCGATGCGTGACAGACAACGAGGCTGCCTATATTTTGGAGGAATGTTTCCCCAACCACGAGATTGTGGGCATCGACAGCACCGATATCGTTTGGGGCCTTGGCAGTTTCCACTGTCTCAGCCAGCAAGAACCTAAGCTTTGATTAACCTAAAACTATAAGTATAGTATGATACCCAAAGTAATTCATTACACATGGTTTAGCAACGACCCATTTCCTCCAACCGTTGAGAAATGCATTGCCTCTTGGAAAAAGCACATGCCCGACTACACTTTGCGCCGTTGGGACATGGAAAGCATCAAAGATATTGACAATGTTTTTGTCAAAGAGGCTCTGGCCGAGAGAAAATGGGCTTATGTGGCTGACTATGTCCGCCTCTATGCTGTGTATCACGAAGGGGGCATATATCTCGACACCGATGTTGAGGTGTATCGTTCTTTCGACCCCTTCCTAAATCACAAACTCTTCATAGGTCAAGAGCAGTGGATGTATGTTTATGGCATTACTCTGCACCAAAATATGACTTCTCACTGTTTTGGTGCAGAGAAAGGTCATGGGTATCTCCTTCGTTGCCTGAATTATTTCAATGGACGGCATTTCATCACCTCTACCGACACAACTCTTCCTCTTGAATTGCGATATCATTTTACTGTGCTACCTGTCATTCAAGCCAGGTTGATATACGATTACGATATCAAAACTATTTGGACTTATCCTCCTCGCATTCAACATGGAAAAGATGGCATCGTTGTCTATCCTCCGCTGTATTTCGACGCTGTCACCCCAGGCAAAAATCGTTATTGTCACCATTTTTGCCTGGGTGGTTGGCGTGGAGAGGATCACGCTCCTTGGACAACCGATTTGTCGTGGAAGAACAAAATACGCTGGAGAATAGAACGTGCCCTCAGGCCATATATCTTGAAACATTTCCGTTTCCTTTTCCGACCTGAGTAATAAGCAAGGGGCTTGTATCAACGAAAACGATACAAGCCCCTATTTCTTTTCAATTCAAAATTTACTTGCGAATGATTTCGGTTGTACCTTGGGCGTTTTGAAGGGTGACTGTGGTGGAATGGGTTTTGCCATCGCGGTAGTAGCTCACTGGCACACGATCGCCGGGGGTGAAGCGGCCAATCTCTTGCATCATCTCGGCAAAGCTGTTCACCTCCACGCCTGCCACGGTCAGCAGCAAGTCGCCTTTCAGTAGTCCGGCTTTCTCGGCAGCCGAATTGGGAACAACACGGCCTATCAACAGTCCGCGCACCTCGCTCAAGCCCATCTGCTTGGCTTTGTCCGATGTCATTTCATACACATTCAACCCTAACACAGCGCGTTGCACGTGTCCATATTTGCGCAAGTCGCCAGCCACTTTCTCTGCCAATTTAGAGGGGATGGCAAAGCTATATCCAGTATAATAACCGTCAGCTGAGGCAATGGCTGTCACAACGCCAATCAGCTTGGCATTGGCATCAACGAGTGCTCCGCCAGAATTGCCAGGGTTTACAGCCGCATCAGTCTGGATAAACGATTCGATGGGGCTTTCGCCTCGGCTGTTTTCAATCATGCCCATATTGCGCGCTTTGGCGCTGATGATGCCTGCCGTAACGGTGGAAGTGAGATTGAACGGATTGCCGATGGCTAACACGGGTTGTCCCACCAAGGAGCTGTCGGAATTGCCAAAAGGAATGGGTCTAAGCCCCGTGGCATCCACCTTGATGACAGCCAAGTCGGTGGCAGGGTCGTTGCCCACTAGGATGGCGGGTAGTTCTCGTTTGTCGTTGAGGGTGACACTTATGCGTTCCGCATCCTGCACCACATGGTTGTTGGTGATGATGTATCCATCGGTAGAAATAATCACTCCCGAGCCATAGGCGCTGTATTCTCGCCGCTGCATACCCTGGTTGATGTAGAAGCCGAAAAACGACTGGTAGAGTGGGGTGAGGCGGCTCTGGACAGTGCGTATATGAACCACGCCATCAATCGTTTGGGCTGCCACTTGGCTGAAATCGGTTACTTGCTGAGCCTGTGCTGATGTGAGACAAAACAAAAGCGCTAGTGATGCTAATACTTTTTTCATAAATCAATTATTTTTGAGGTTCTTTTATTGCATTTATTTATGGTGTGAAATATTAATCTACTACGAGGGATAAACAAAAAAGAAATATTTTTATTATATGTTTAAGTTTTTTTGTATCTTTGCAAATTCAAATTGTATAATAAAAGATGAATATAATAATAATTGGCACAGCATATCCCTATAGAGGTGGATTGGCAGCTTTCAATGAGCGCTTAGCCGGTCAGCTTCAGCAAGAGGGACATCAGGTGGAGATGTACACCTTCACGCTGCAATATCCCGGCTTTTTGTTCCCTGGGAAGACCCAATTTACCGATGATCCCGCCCCCAAAAAACTCACCATCACCCGTCGCATCAACTCATGCAATCCATTCAATTGGGTGTCGGCAGGACTCGAAATTGCTAAAAAGAGTCCCGATATAGTGATTTTTGCCTATTGGATGTCGTTCATGGCTCCTTGTTTCGGCACGTTGGCTCGCACCATCAAATGTCGTAGCAAGGCTTGTTGCTTAGGCCTTATCCACAACATGATACCTCATGAGACAAATATCCTTGACAAACTGTTTCCGGGCTATTTTGTGAATGCGATGGATGGTTTTGTGAGCCTCTCGGAGTCGGTGGTGAAGGATATCAACACCTTTGACAAACACAACAAGCCCAAGCGCTGGGCACCACACCCCATCTACGATCACTACGGAGAACTGATTTCCAAAGAAGAAGCCCGCAGAAAACTTGGCTTGGATGTTAATGGCAAGTATGTGCTCTTTTTTGGTTTTATCCGCGACTATAAAGGACTCGACCTCCTGCTTGACGCTTTCGGCGATTTGCGACTGCAGGATAGCGGTGTGCGCCTGATAGCCGCAGGCGAGTTCTACGGCGACCCCCAACCTTATCTCGACCGAATCCGTTCCTTGGATATCAGCGATATTGTGGTATTGCACAACGACTATATAGCCGACTCCGAAGTGAATCTCTACTTCCGTGCTTGCGACATAGTGGCTCAGCCTTATAAGACTGCCACCCAGAGCGGTGTCACCCAAGTGGCATTCCACTTCGAGAAACCCATGCTGGTGACGCGCGTGGGCGGTCTGCCCGAAATTGTGCCCGACGGCAAAGTGGGCTATGTGGTTGAACCCAATGCCCAAAGCATTGCCGACGCACTGGTTCGTTTCTATGCCGAGAACCGCGAAGAGGAATTTACCCAAGGCGTGCGTCAAGAAAAAAGCAAGTATAGCTGGAACAGAATGACCCAAGCCATCAGCGAGGTATTTGCCAGCTGCAATCAATCAAGCAAAACAAAATAATACATAAACTATGAATTACAAATCTTTATTAATGGCTGGTTTGTTGGCGGCTGTAGCCATGCCCGCCGCCGGACAGCACAAGACCACCATTTTCGACAGCACCCATGTGGTGATGGAGGAATCGGGTTTGAGCCATGTGTCCAACCACCAGCGCATCAGAGTGAACGACTACGCTGGCTGCAGCGACATGGCAGCCTTGAAAGTGGACTACGACCCCCTTTCGGCATACGTGGAATTTAATCAAGTGGTGGTACACCACACCGATGGCACCACCGAGGACGTGCTCCTGCGAGTATATGACTATGTGGCTCCTGCCCGCCTCATCTATTGGGGCGCAAGCCAAAAAATGGTGCAGATAGGCCATCTCGACCCCGGCGATGAAATCGAATACACCACCTATCGCAAAGGCTACACCTATGCGTTGCTGGCCGACGACGACAGCCGCTATATTCCCCCCATGCGTGGCCATTTCTACGACATTGTCCCCTTCTGGAGCGAACATCCTGTGAAACAGAAAGTATATCAAGTGAGTGTTCTCACCGAGAAGAACCTTCGCTTTGAGGTGTACAATTGCCCAGACAACTCTGTCAAGATTGACACAGCCATCGATGGCAACCGCACCATTTACACTTTCACCAAAAACGATATCGAGCCGCTCCGCCTTGAACCCGCTGCCTTGGCTCACAACGATATTGAACCTAAACTCCTCCTCAGCACCAGCCCCGACTGGCAGGCCAAGTCCACTTGGTTTTATGGTGTGAACGAGAATTATGGCAGCTTCACTTCCACTCCCGAGGTGCAGGCAAAGGTAAACGAGTTGCTCGTCAATGCCAAGAGCGAGCAAGACTCCATCAGCATCCTCACCCATTGGGTGGCCGACAACATCCGCTATGCTGGCATCAGCATGGGCGAAGGTGAGGGCTACACCCTTCACAACGCCCAGATGAATTTCACCGACCGTTGTGGCGTGTGCAAGGACAAGGCAGGCATGTTGGTGACCATGCTCCGTGCTGCCGGATTCAAGGCTTATGCTGCCATGACCATGGCACATGAACGCATCGACGCTATCCCCGCCGACCAATTCAACCACAGTGTGTGCGCTGTGCAGCACCGCGATGGCACCTACGAGATGCTTGATCCCACTTGGGTGCCTGGTGTGAGAGAACTCTGGAGCAGTGCCGAACAGCAGCAGGGTTATCTCATGGGATTGCCCGAAGGTGCCGACCTCATGTACACCCCTCTCTCCGCTCCCGAGAATCATTATGTGCGCATCAATGCCACCACTGCCATTGATGCCAATGGTGCCCTCTCTGGCTCCATCACCATCACAGCCGAAGGCCAGAGCGACAAGGCCGTGCGTGGTGTGTTCAACTGCCGCACAGCTGAGTGGCGTCGCAATCTGGAGATGGAACTCCTCCGTGTGGCACCCGAAGCCTTCATTACCGGCATCAACCACACCGACAATGACAAATACCTCGACCAGCCCGTGTCCATCACCTACAATTTTATCATCCCTCACTATGCTACCGTTGACAAGGGGACCCTGGTGTTCATACCCCTTAGCGCACGCAATTTCTATCGTCGTGCCATGGGACACCTCTATTTCGATGCCACTCCCGAAACCCGCACCCAGCCCTTTGCAGATGGATGCTCTCGCTTGATTGAGATCAAAGAAACCGTCACCCTCCCCGACACCTATAAGCACCTCAACTTCCCCCAGGTGCAAGGCGTATCTGACTTTGCTGCTGCCTTTGGCTGCCAATATTGGATGGAGGACAACACTCTCACTTTTGGCGAAAGCACCGTGCTGCGCAAGCGCGTCTATAACGCCGAGGATTGGCCTAGCTTCCGCCAGTGCATTGCCAACCAGAATTTGCTGGCCACAACCCCAGTCATCCTCACCAAATAAACAACTTGAATTGAATAAATATTATGAAACGTATTATCTTATTAAGCATATCTGTGCTAATGGCAGCAATGGCCGTGGCTCAACCCCAGCCCGATGCCGAGTACAACCTCATTCGCCGAAGCTATAAAACCAATGCCGACGGCACGATGGACATTAACTTCCGCAAGGAAATCAAGCTGCTCCGCAATCGCGCCATCACTGCCTATGCCGACAAAGGGGAAACATTCATCACCTACAACCCCGATTTCGAAACACTCACCATCAACGAATGCTACACCATCATGGCTGATGGAACAAAGGTGGTAACTCCCGAGAACGCCTTTGTGCAGCAACTCCCTAGCGAGTGTACCGAATGCGGCCGCCTCAACGGCATCCGCGAGCTGGCCATTGTTCACACCGCTCTCGAATACAACTGCATCATCGTGCTTGACTATACCATCCATCGCAAGAGTGACCGCCTGGTGGAACGCTTTAACTTCCGTCAGGACTGCCCCGTAAAACGCTACGAAGTGCGCTATGCCGATGGCCAAACCCAGGTTGAGTCCAACATTGCTCAAACTGTCAACGATCCTTTCATGCCCGTGCAGAAAGATTTTGATGTAGATTTCCAGCTTGGCACTTTCCCCACTCTGGTGGCCGAACAGCGCATCCCCGAAGCCGAACGCGTGCTCAACAGCCTCAACACAGCCGATGGCAAAGCATTTGTCACCGCCATCCGCAACTGGGTGGTGGATTATGTACATCTCAACACAGTCGATCTTTCCCACCTCAACTACGAGATGACTCCTGCCGCCGAAGTGTTTTCCTCCAACTGCGGCACCGCCCTCGACAAGACCGGCCTCTTGGCTGCCATGCTCAATCAAGCTGGCTTCAACGCCAAAATCATTAACAACAGCCTCAATACCTTTGGCGACCGCCCATTCCAGGTGGAGGTGGCCATTGAAGGCAACCTCTATCGCATCTCTGCCACTCAGAAAGGCGAACTGCTGACCGAAGCAGCCCGCGCCGATGCTGCCGCAGTGGCTTCAGCCCCTGTCTATGTCGATCAGCACCTGGAGTGGAACCCCACCACCATCACCGATGGCTATGTGCGTATCCAACTGCCCAATAACAATGGCTTCAACATCAACCCCGCCTACCTCACCCCCTCTCGCACCAGTGATGTGCAAGCCCGCAAAGTGAGCGAATTCTATCACTATACCATTGACCTGCCCAAGAACGCCAAACTCATCGGTGGCGATGTAGAGACCGAATATACCCGTTCCGGGCTGGGCAGCGTTGCCATCAGCATCAAGCAAAAAGGCAAACGACTCATCGTCACCCGCAGCCTCCAGCTGCGCAAGGATGTGGTCACCCCCGCCGACTATGCCGCTTTCCGCCAGATGATGATCAACTGGAATAGCCACAAGGAACTCCTTTTTAGCCTATGAACGGAGCCACTTGGGCACTGATATGTGCCGCCGCATGGACCATCGGCATGCTATACTTCGATAGCAAGAAGAAAAAGAAATAACCCCATTTCCCTGACAGCCTCCCATTCGGAGGCTGTCTTTTTTTAAGAGTCATTTGTGGCACAGCAGAAAATCGCTTTGTGGCAAAATTATCATCTCATGTCAAGATTTTGAAGTTACCTCAGAAAAAAGTTGTATCTTTGCAGCCTCTATGGATACCTATTTTGTTGATGTCATATTGCCCCTACATATCCACGGCACATACACTTATCGTGTGCCTCAGGAGTATAATGATGTGGTCAAAGTAGGACAAAGAGTGGTGGTGCAATTTGGCCCCAAGCGGCTCTACTCTGCCGTCATCCGCCGCATCCACCAGCAAGTGCCCCACTACACCGTCAAATACATTCTTTCTGTATTAGATGCCGAACCCATTGTCAATGAGTCGCTCATTCGTTTCTGGGAATGGATTGCAGATTACTACATGAGCTATGTGGGCGATGTCATGGCCATAGCACTCCCTTCCGCTTTTCGTCTGGCCAGCGAATCCTCTATCTCCATTCACCCCGATTTCGATGGCGAACTATCAAGCCTCACCGACATGGAATTGCGTGTGGTGCGTCTCCTCACCCAAACCCATGTGATGACAGTGGACGATGTGAGCAAAGCCATCGGCATCCAAAAGATGATGCCCTTGCTCAACACCATGATGGAGCGACAAATCATTGTGATGGACGAAGAACTCAAGCAGCGCTTCACCCCCCGCACCGCCGCCTACATCCATCTTGCACCCAAGTATCAGGACTCCGAGCAAGCTCGCCTACTCTTCGATCAGTTGGAGCAGAAAAAGAGCACCCAAAAACAAGTAGATGTGCTCTTGAAGTTCATGCGCATGAGTCAGTTTGGCAAGCAGCCCGTGCCTCGACGCTTGCTCCTCTCCACCGACGATGGTCAACCCATCTCCGAATCGGCCCTGCGCACCCTCATCCGCAACGAAGTGCTCATCGTAGAAGAGCAAGAAGAGTCTCGATTAGAACGTTTCGAATCCAATACTTCGCCCGACACCATCCAGCTCAACGACGAACAGCAAGCCGCACTCCAATATCTCAGCTCCGCCCTCCAGCCCGTGTCACTCCTCCATGGTGTTACCTCCTCAGGCAAAACCGAGGTCTATATCAAGCTAATCCACCAAGCCGTCCAATCAGGCAAACAGGTACTCTTCCTCCTGCCCGAAATAGCCCTCACGACACAAATCATCAACCGCCTCCGCAAATACTTTGGCGACAACATAGGCGTCTATCATTCCCGTTTCAGCTCGTCTCAGCGGGCTGAGGTTTGGACCCGCACCATGGCCTCCGACCCCGCCAAACGCTACAACGTCATCTTGGGTGCTCGCAGCGCCCTCTTCCTCCCCTTCCAAGACCTTGGGTTGGTGATAGTGGACGAAGAGCACGACAATAGCTACAAGCAGCAAGACCCTGCCCCCCGATACAACGGACGCGATGCCGCCATCTACTTGGCCCACCTCTGGAACGCCCGCACCGTGCTGGGTTCCGCCACTCCTTCACTCGAAAGCTACTTCAACGCCAAGCAAGGAAAATACGGATTTGTGGAGATGAAGAAACGCTTTGGCGGACTGCAGCTGCCCGAGGTGCTTTGTGCCGATATGAAGGAGGAGAACAAGCGCATCCGCCACGCCCTGGGCGACCGAGCCGCTGCCAGTACCACCCATTTCTCCAAGTTCTTGCTCGACCACATCCAAGAGGCCCTCGACAACCACGAGCAAGTAATCCTATTCCAAAACCGGCGTGGATTCTCATTGCGCATAGAGTGCGACGACTGCCACTGGGTGCCCCAATGCCAGCATTGCGATGTGTCTTTGGTTTTCCACAAAGCCACCAACAGCATGCGCTGCCACTATTGCGGCTATTCCATCCCCCTCCCTTCGGAGTGCCCCGCTTGCCACAGCCACCACCTTTCCATGAAAGGCTTCGGCACCGAGCGTATAGAGGACGACCTCTCCATCATGTTCCCCAAAGCCAAGGTGGCGCGCATGGACCTCGACAGCACCTTGCAGAAAAATCGCTATCTCGAAATCATAAACGACTTCCAAGACCGCAAGATTGACATCCTGGTAGGCACACAGATGGTCACCAAAGGCCTCGACTTCGATCATGTGAGTGTCGTGGGCATAGTCAGTGCCGACAACCTTATCAACTATCCCGACTTCCGCGCGTTCGAGCGCGCCTTCCAGCAGATGACGCAAGTGAGCGGTCGTGCCGGCCGCCATGGCCATCAAGGCAAGGTAATCATCCAAACCTACAATCCCTACCACCAAGCCATACGCAACGTCATCGACAACGACTACCAAGAGATGTATAGCAGCCAAATCACTGAGCGCCGCGTATTTCGTTATCCTCCCTACTATCGCCTTATCCACATCACCCTCAAGCATCGCGATTCCGACCTACTCAACCAGGCAGCAGCTGACTATGCAGCCCAGCTGCGACGCGTGTTTGGCACCCGAGTCATTGGACCAGAATACCCCAACGTGTCACGTATCCGAGGCCTTTATCTCAAGCAGATCATGTTACGGTTCGAACGCACCGAACCCATATCAGAGGCCAAGCGAATCATCCTTGACATAGCCGACAACTTGAAGAAAGACAAGCAGCTTTCTAGTCTGCAAATCCATTTCGATGTGGATCCGCAATAAGCTTGTGTCCAGCTTGAGCAATCATGATTGAATAACAAGAATCCTATGCACTGCCATTAAACAAAATATACCCTTTTAAAGGATATTTGTTAGTATATTATATATCAATATCTAAGAATTACTATGACGAGCCTTCCATTTTCATTTAAGTTGAATCCTCGAAATGGATTACTTGACCTTCTCCACCATCATTACATGCCCTTCTGCACGAAGGTAACAGACGATCACCTCAACGCATCTTAGATGCATCAGCTTGATCATTACTTACGACCGACCTTTATCTTAACTTACGACCAAGCCTTATCGTAAGTAACGACTATTAACAAGGGTAAGCAAGGTTATTAATCATAGTTAAGTAATGGAACAATAAAAAGCAAACCCCAATCGCTATCAATTTGCAGCGATTGGGGTTTGCTTTTATTCACCTAGAATCATTCTTCTTTCGAGGTCAGTTTGCCTGTAGTGGCATCCTTGAAACTGCTCTGCTTGAACACTTTCTCCATCGCCTCTATCTGCTGCTTGCATGATTTCTTGATGCTGACAGTTTCTTTGGCCGTGGCAATCAGTTGTTCGGCAGTAATGGACTTAGTGGTGTTGGCCCAATTCTTCTCGGCAGATTCTATAAACAGTTTCTCTATAGTATCATTCACTACTGCCTCAATATCAGCACCATTGAAGCCATCTGTTGCATTCAGCAACGAAGTGTCTTGGGCCAATGCAACATCTTGCCCTTTGTGCTTCAGATGGACTTCAAAGATGGCTTTGCGTTCATCTTTGTTAGGCAGATTCACACAGAAGATTTCATCAAATCGTCCTTTTCGTTTCAGCTCGGGAGGCAGACGCTCGGCATTATTGGCCGTGGCAATCACATACACGCTGCTGGTCTTGTCCTGCATCCACGAGAGAAAATAGCCAAACATTCGCACCATGATGTCGTTGTTGCTGCTGCCATCAGAACCCGAGAAAGCCTTCTCAATCTCATCTATCCACAGCACACAGGGCGCAGCAGCCTCGGCAATCAGAATGGCTTTGCGCAGATTAGCTTCGCTCTGACCCACATATTTGCCCATCATACTGCCCATGTCCATCTTGAGCAAGGGGGCATTGAAGAGCGTTGCCGTGGCCTTGGCACAAAGCGACTTACCACATCCCGGCATACCCACAATAAAGATACCCTTGGGATTAGTCAGCCTATATTCCTGGGCTTTGACTGGGTTAGAGAACACCAACTGCTTTTTGCGGAGATACGACTTGAGGAAATCCATACCGCCGATACCATCGATGCTGGCAGGGGTGTCAATCAGTTCCAACAAGCCCGACTGCTTGACCATCTGTTTCTTCTGTTGAAGAATCATCTGGCTGTCCTCGCTGCTCAGCGAACCATTGCTAGACATGGCCATATCCAACATGCGGTCTATCTCGAACAGCGTCATACCTTTGAGCGAGGGCATCAGCTTCTTGATATCATCCTCCTGCAGGTCATGATACTTGTTCACCTCGGTATGCTCATTGATGAGGCGGCGAATCTCGTCCTCATCGTTCACAAAGCCAATCTCAAGGTAAGAGACATATTTCTCAATCTCTTGCGGAATCTGAATATTCGAAGAAACGATGATGACCGTGGTATCGTACTCAGGACCATAGAGACGTCGTTGTGCCATCATATGCAGAATCGACTTCACCTTGGGGTCGTCCAAATAGTCCTGCACATCTTTCAGCACTAGGTACAACTCTTG
>JAKSMP010000030.1 GCA_024400505.1 Bacteroidales bacterium
AACAAGAACCTATTTTAAACGCTCATAATAAAGAGGAGTACCCGCCGATGCACACGGCGGAGCATATTTTGAATGCCACAATGGTCAAGATGTTTGGCTGCCCGCGGTCGCGCAATGCCCACATTGAGAAGAAGAAAAGCAAGTGCGACTACCTCCTGGCAACAGCACCTACCGAAGCGCAGGTGCAAGCCATCGAGGACAAAGTCAACGAGGTAATCCAAGCCCACTTGGATGTGACTATCGAGTTTGTCGATCGCGACCACATCCCCGCCGAAGTGGACTTGAGCAAGTTGCCTGAGGATGCAAGCGAGACGCTTCGTTTGGTGCGTATTGGCAACTACGATGTTTGCGCCTGTGTGGGAGCCCATGTGCAGAATACAATCGAGATTGGCCGCTTCAAGATTATAAGCCACGATTTCAACGACGGCACTTGGCGATTGAGATTTAAACTTGTGGAGGATTAAGCCCCCTTCGCCCCAGGCCATCATCACATGGTTCGAGTTCTGTTGGTCTATGGTTTGCCACTCGAAAGTTCATGGTTTAGGATGGCTAAACCATAGGTTTGTTTTCCTCACTCCCCAAGGGCTTATCTGCCTTAAGTTAGGCTTGGCCGAAGCTTATCTTAAGGCCCGGCTTGATCTTAACTTAAGGCTAGGCTTGGTCGTAACTTAAGCCTAAGGTATGCTTAAACATAGGCTCAAATAATATGAAAGGGCAGATTCCTATTGGAGCTGCCCTTTCGTATTGCATTAATTGGGTAAGGATTATTCTACTACTTCGCCGTAAAGGTCGTTCTCGAAGGCTTGGGTGATGTGGATGGTGTAGAACTCTCCGATAGTGAGTGGACAGCTGGCTGCGATAAGCACTTCGTCGTCCACCTCGGGGCTGTCATACTCGGTGCGGCCTACGTAATAGTCGGCATCTATACGGTCGATAAGTACGCGGAAGTTTTTGCCCACCCGCTCTTCGTTCTTGACAAGTGAGATGCGTTCTTGAATGGCCATTAGCTCGCTCACGCGGCGGTCTTTCTCTTCTTCGCTTATTGGGTCGCCCAGTTGCTCGGCAGGTGTTCCTTCCTCGGGGGAATAGGCGAAGCATCCCATACGGTCGAAGCGGGCTTGGCTTACAAACTCTTTGAGTTCTTCAAATTCCTGCTCGGTCTCGCCGGGATAACCCACGATGAGTGTTGTGCGGATGCTGACATTGGGCAGCATCAAGCGGAATTTGTCTAGTAAATCTAGTGTGCCTTGGCGGTCAATACCGCGTTGCATGGAGCTGAGAATGCGGCTGTTGATGTGCTGCAGGGGAATGTCAATATAGTTGCAGATATTGTCGTACTTGCTGATAACTTCTATCGCGTCGATGGGAAATGAGGTGGGGTAGGTGTAGTGGAGTCTGATCCATGAGGCACCGCTCTCGGTGGCTAGGCGTTCGAGCAGTTCTCCCAGGCACCGTTTGCCGTATAGGTCTAGTCCGTAATAGGTGGTGTCTTGTGCGATGACGATTATTTCCTTGGCACCTTGGCTGACCAAGGCTTGTGCTTCGGACACTAGTTCATCGATGGGGCGGGATATATGCTTGCCTCGAATCAAGGGAATGGCGCAATAGGAGCAAGCGCGGTTGCAGCCTTCGGCTATCTTGAGATAGGCGTAGTGTTTGGGTGTGCTGGTCTGTCGCTTCTCGGCAAAGTTGATGCAACTTTTGCTCTTGAGCAAGTCGTTGACCACAGCCTCCCATTGGTGTACGCCGTACCATCCATCTACTTCGGGCATCTCGGCCGAGAGTTCGTTGCGGTAGCGCTCTACAAGGCATCCTACAGCCACTAGTGTGCGTTTGCGTCCGTCGCGGGAGTGGCGGCGGTTGAAGTTCTGCTTGTGTTTGATTTGATTGAGCAGTTCGTTGACCGACTCTTCTTTGGCGTCGCCGATAAAACCACAGGTGTTGACCACTACGAGGTCGCAGTCGTTGAGCTGGCGGTCGTAGAAGACCTGGTGGTTGGCGTTGGCTAAATGTCCGCCTATATTCTCGGAGTCAACGGTATTTTTGCTGCAACCGAGGGTGATGATGTTGATTCTCATGGTTTATTTATGATCGAATAGGCTATCGACAAATTCGTCGGCATTGAATATCTGCAGATCGGTCATCTTTTCGCCTAGGCCAATGTAGCGTACTGGTATTTGGAATTGGTCGGAAATACCAATGATGACACCTCCTTTGGCGGTTCCGTCTAGTTTGGTAAGTGCCAAAGCGTTGACATCGGTGGCTGCGGTGAATTGTTTGGCTTGCTCTATGGCGTTTTGGCCTGTGCTGGCATCTAGTACAAGTAGTACCTCGTGGGGAGCATCGGGCATAAGTTTCTGCATTACTTTGCGGATTTTGCCAAGTTCGTTCATGAGGCCAACCTTGTTGTGGAGTCGTCCGGCGGTGTCGATAATCACTACATCCATATTCTTGGATATGGCAGATTGGAGAGTGTCGAATGCCACCGAAGCGGGGTCGGCATTCATGCCTTGCTGTACGATGGGCACGCCTACGCGGTCTGCCCATGTCGTCAGCTGCTCAACGGCTGCAGCACGGAAAGTGTCGGCAGCGCCGAGCATCACTTGTTTGCCGGCACGCTTGTATTGATAAGCTAGCTTGGCGATAGTTGTGGTTTTGCCCACGCCGTTGACACCCACTACGAGGATGACATAAGGCTTCTTGGGCAGAGGCTCGTCGAAGTCGGCAGGGAACTTGCCCTCGTGCTTGCGCAGCAGCGAAGCTATCTCGGCACGAAGGATTGAGTTGAGTTCGGAGGTGCTGATGTATTTATCGCGTTTGATGCGTTCCTGGAGTCGCTCAATAATCTTGAGGGTGGTTTCTACTCCTACATCGGAGGTGATGAGGGTTTCTTCGAGATTGTCAAGGACGGAGTCGTCCACGGTTGATTTGCCCAAGATGGTCTTTGAAAGTTTGGCGAAGAAACTTTCTTTGGTCTTGTTGAGACCTTGGTCAAGGGACTCTTTCTTTTCTTTTCTGCTAAATAGGCCCATATTTCTTATTGTTTTTGATGATTATTTGATACCGAGTTTCTTATTCATAACGGGACGAATCTCTTTGTCAAATATCTGCATATATTTTTCGAAGGGATAACGTGCATTATCGCCAGAGGCGTAGTACCATAGGATGATGGCGAAATCTTCGGCGGTTTGGTATCCTTGTACAACTGTAATCAGCTGCTGGTTGGATTTGAAAATGCCAAATGAGGGGAATCCCATGCGAGGGCCAAGTGATTTCTTGGCAAAGCTATGGGTGTTGGTCTTGGATGCATTTGAAGTGTATTTTGTCCCATCCCAAGTGAATTCGGAATTGCCCTCGGCATCGAATTTGACAGGAACGTAGTATGTGTTCAGGATTTTGATGACGGTGGGGTCGGTGAATGTGCTTTTGTCCATCTTTTTGCACCAACCGCACCATGAGGTGTAGAAATCAACGAAGAAGAGTTTTGCATTGCTCTTGGTGTCGATTTTGCTGGCTTGCTCAATGGTTTTCCATTCTACGCTTTGAGCTTTCAAACCTGTGGCAATAAAGCAAGCCATGGCCAGAATAAGTAGTAATTTCTTCATGTTATTGTTTTTTTTGTTATTCTATAATGTTAAGTGCTGATTTACCAATCGTATTTCCAATCAGAATCTAGTTCGTTGTCGTTGGGATTATATACTTCTTCGCGTTCCTCGCGGTCGCGAATACGGAAGAGTCGGCCCAGCCAATCGTCTTTCTTCGATACGGTTTGCGTGTTGGCATGTTTGTCTTCCTCAATGATTTGGGCAATTTGTTTTAGGTAGTTCTCGACATAAGTGTGCGGGTGGGTCTCGTCGTAGGCAATACGTGAGCCGGTGTAGTAGTGGTGGATAATGCTGTCGTAGCTGATCCCTAACGAAACCATGCGTATGGTGCCTTCTTGACTTAGCCCCACGCCATGGCCAAATCCATGGCCAGAAAGGGTGATGCGATGGGCCGCACTATCATGGAGTACGGAGAAGAATGTTGACTTGAGTTGGAAATCGGTACGGATGCGGGTGAGTGGCACATCGCAGAGGCGGGACTTGCGCTGAGATTGGCTAAAGTTGAGCAATTCTTGACGGATGCTGTCGTTTTCGGTATTGAGTTTATGCTTGGAGGAAAAGTATCCGAGCCATTTCTCCTCGGGGATGATTTTTACCCATTCGCTTTGTCTCATGTGGTAGGAGAATGTGTCGGGTACGGATCGGAGATAGGGCAGAGCTGCACGCCAAACATCTTCGGAATTGGCAGTCTGTCCGCCGCTATTGGAGTGGAATGGTGTATCAATGAGTTTTCCATCGGCATCCACTATGGTCATGCCGCTGCTTTGCATGGTGCCCAGCATTATGTCGGGTCGAACACAACGGTTAAGATAGGCTTGGCAATGGACTTGGTCGCAGAAGTTGTATCCCTCGGCTTTGTGCTTGTGGATGTTTTTCATAGCCCATGTGCGTGAAATGATGGCTTGCACACGGAAGATATCCGACTGCGAACCATAGATTTCGGATTGAACTACTCCTCCGAGATATGTTTCAAATTCGACATCGTTGATGAGGAACAGTTTGCCATTCTTGCCTACGGTTACGATTAGATTTCCCTCATAGGTGCGTTGCTTGATATTGCGAGGGTTGAGGCAGAGGATGCAGGCTGTGTCGTTGGCCGAGAATGTGACTTTGGCGAAAGAACCATAGTCATAGCCATCGATGGACACATGCACTTGATTCCCTTTGGGGGTGAGTTCTACCGACTTGTCGCCCCCCACCTTGGCAGATATGATTTCGGATTCATTACCGATTAAGTCATAGGAACCTAAGTCGAATGAAATGTTGATTAAATCCACCGAGTTGTTGGAGAATAGCCTCACCTTCACACGGTCGGCATGCAGCGGACCGATGAGCAACAGAAGGCAGAGTATGGCGAAAAGGTGTTTCAATCCTATAATATATTATTGTTCTATAATATTTTTTATTTCATTGGCTGTAGCTGCGGAGGCTCCGGCATGGCCCAATATTTGGCACATTTCGCTATAGCCTTTCTTTATTTCATCTCGCACATTATCGTTGTCGGTAATGTCTCTGAAGTTGTGCTGGAGATTGTCGTAAGTGAAGTCTTCTTGCACAAGTTCTTTGACCACCGGTTTGTCCACAATGAGGTTGACCAAGGAAATATACTTGATGTTGTCTCCAATCAATATTCGTGCAATGGTTGCCGATATAGGATTGGCTCGATAGCATACCACTTGAGGGACATTGAACAGGGCTGTTTCGAGAGTGGCTGTGCCAGAGCATACAACTGCAGCATAGGCACAAGAAAGGAGATCGTATGTGCGGTTGTAAACCACGCTGACATTGTTGATTCCCTTGAGCCAGGGTTGGTAGTATTTCTCTCCCAAGAGTTTCATGCCAGCGATGACAAAGTGATGTTGTGGGTGATCTTTCGCCAGCCTGATCATTGATGGCATAGTAGTGTTCAACTCCATGCGTCGGCTGCCGGGCAGCAAGGCTATAATCTTCTTGCCCTCAGGATGATCTATGGGGGCACCCGGTTGATATTTTGCTACGGCGTCAAGCAAAGGGTGTCCCACATAGGTTGCTTGTGGGAAATGGTTTCGAGCATAGAAATCTTGCTCGAAGGGTAAGATATAGCATAGTTTGTCAAGATCCCGTCTCATTGATTTGAGTCGTCCTTTCTTCCAGGCCCAAAGCTGAGGTGAGATGTAGTGGACATTCTTGAACCCATGTTTGTGAGCAAATTTGGCTATCTTGAGGTTGAATCCAGGATAGTCGATATAGATAATCACATCGGGATGGAATGCCAGAATGTCTTTCTTGCATAAGCTAATATTGCCCAAAACTGTACGAGCGTGAAGGGCAACTTCTACAATACCCATATACGCCAAATCGCGTATGTGGCGAACCATCGTACCACCCACAGCTGCCATAGCATCACCTCCCCAGAATCGGATTACGGCATCGGGATCCTGAGCCAAGAGTGCCCGCATGAGATTGGAACCGTGGAGGTCGCCAGAAGCTTCGCCTGCTATGATATAATATTTCATGGGAGTGGACTAGAGTGTGATGTAATGATATTTGACCATGAACCAAATGAAAGCCACGAATGTGACAAACACAGAACAGATGATGGCTCGCAGCGTAAGAGGGTATTCTTGCACTTTGGCATAGTAGCGAAGCAACAGTATAGGGGGTACAAACGCAATGGCAAACCAGCGGACGTGGTCAACCACTGGGATACCGGCAATCAGAAGTCCAACCCAAAGGAGTAGGGCTGCAACTAACTCGGAAAAGACCACAAGAAGTATGCCGAGGGTGATGCTATTGCGAAAGAATAATTGCTTCATTGTTCTATGTGTTTTATTAATTCGATGCTGTGATGATGTGTTAGGTCTGGGCTGATGGGGACTACCGAAACATACCCTTGAGAAAGGGCATATTCATCGGTGTCGGTGCCTTGGTCTAGACATTCGAATCGTCCGGTCATGGCGAAATACACGTTCCCTTGCTCATCTGTCCGCTTCTCCATACTGTCGCGCCAAGCAGCTTTGGCCTGTCGGCATATCTTAATGCCTTTTATTTGTTCTGCTGGCAGATGGGGAATATTGACATTCAAAGCTGTGAGGTCGGGTAGGGGATGTTGCAGTACTTGTTGGATGATATGCTTGATGGCCGATGCTCCAGGTTTGAAATCGGCATCGGGTTTGTGGCTAAGGAGCGAAAACCCAATGGCAGGAAAACCATTGAGGCAAGCTTCAATTACACCGCCCATGGTGCCGCTATATACTATATTGATAGAAGAATTGGAACCGAAATTGATACCTGATAATACAAGACTAGGGCGGCGAGGACAGAAATGCTCAAGCCCCATCTTCACACAATCGGCAGGTGTTCCGTCACAAGCATAAGTGGTGATGGAACCTTGATGCCCCATTGGCATGACGTGTAATGGTCGAGTGCAGGTGATAGATGTGCTGAGCCCCGATGCATTGTGGTCGGGAGCCATTATCACAACATCTCCAACTTTGCTAGCTATTTGTGCCAGAGATTGGAGTCCGCGCGATTGCACGCCGTCGTCGTTGGTGATGAGAATGAGCGGTTTCATGGTGCAAGTGTTTTGTTATTCTTTGGCAAAAGAACTCATAGGATTGCCAAGGAAGAAACTGGCAGGTTGGAGTATGTTGTCAAAGATAAAGTATTGAATGAGTACGGTATCTTTGCTGTCGATGACTGCATAGAGACGATTGAGGTCGAACATGTCAACCAAGTCCTCATTGCCATGCATCACTAAGGTATCGGTGGGGTTGTTGTATTTGAGATAGGTTTTCACCTCGCGGGTGACTCCGTCTCTGTTGGTGATGTGCAGGACTGCTTTGGGGGCTGATTTGAAGGAATTGACAAGGTCGGTGTTGGGCACCTTCTTGGCAAATTCATCAAAGTTGAGGTTGGCAAAGCATGATAGGGTTTGCGCTACGCGTGCCGTATCAAAAGTGTGGATTTGCTGCTTGCCTTGGAAGAATGCAAATCCATCGCCATCGCGTTTGATGGTATAGGAGTCTTCTGGGGCGGCAGGAATGTCAAGTGACACACTCTGCAGTTGACGGATATCCCAATGGACAATAGTGTGGCTGCGCCATGCCCAGGAGTCTGCTGAGAATCGAGGGGTGAGGTAGCCTCTGAATCCGGGAATGTGAATGATGTAGGGCACCTTATCGCCTTTGCGGAACATGTGGCATGCCATCATGTCCTGCGTCTCATGACCAACGAAATAGGTGACGGTAAGCTTTTCGTGAGGAAAGAGTCGGAATTTGCCGTCAAACCAATTGATGAAATAACGGCGTTGATAGACTTCCACCTTGATGGCTCGACCCGAAAGCAGCTTGATGGCTTGGGGGACCGCATTCTTGTTGACTTGCTGGCGGATGCGCATGTCGTGCAGCGTTTCAAGCAGGATGTCAATCATGCCTTGGCTAGCAGGGTAGAGTTCATCTACCAGCCAGGTTGTGTCGGGTGAAGGTGTGTCCACTCTAGACAGCAACACATGGTTGTCTTCCTTATCGGCCAGATAAATCTTGGTGATGTTGTCGATGTCCTCGATGTGGAAGTTCTGTTTGAAAGTGGCATCACGAGATCCCAGCTTGGCCACTACCAAGGCTGCGATACCAATTACCACTACTATGGCTATGATGAGTAAGTTTTTTCTCTTCTTCATTTCTTATTGTATTTTTTGCGACGAATAATGATGATGGCAATACCGGCAAGGATGATGATGCCAGAGGGGATTAGTAAGTTGATCAGCTGGTAGCCAGTGCGGTCTTCCTTGACTTTCATTACGTTGAGCTTGCGTATCTTGATGTCACGGGAACGGCTGGCAATGGCACCCTCTTGACCGACAAGATAGTCAACGCAATTGAGCAGTAATTCTTTGTTGGCATACATGGTCTCGGTGTAGAAATCATAGCCAAGAGGATATCCTGTACCATCCTTGTAGTTGAAGCGATTCTTGATGATGTCGCCATCGGAGAACACAATCATGCGGGTGCTGTCGCCTTCGGCTCGGTATCCCATAGAGGGTAGCGAGGTGAAGTCGGGGGTGAGTCGGTTGCGGAACATAGACTTGAAACTGCCTTCAAGCAACACGGCGATTGGCACGTTTTGGCGGGTAAAGAGTCGGCGGTCTGGTTCAATCTTTGCCTCATTGAGTTCGTAGATGGATGGAGCATTCTTCACGCGAGAGAACTCGGATGTAGCTAGCAAGATGGTCTTGTCAATGCCGTTGTCAATGAGGTCGATGGAACTGATGAAGTCGGTTTTAATCAAATCGAGGTTGCGCACAATGGGATGGGGCGACAGCGGCACAATCTCGGGGAAATAGAGCCAAGGCTGGAAACGAATCTGAGCCTGTTCGCCCACCATGCCCACTTTCATGGGGATGGGACGGCAGCGCACGTCCATGGTGAGGTCGGGATTGACACGCACACCATAGGAGAAGAGCATCTCATCAATATTCAATGGGTAGCGAGTGGCTACAGCCGAACCGCTGTATTCCAAGCTGTCGAGATCGGCATCGAGGGGGTCAACAAGCCATAGCAACTTGCCTCCATACATCACAAATTGGTCGAGGATGTAGAGATCTTGGTCGCTGAATGTCTTGGTGGGTTTGGCAATGATGATGAGGTCGTACTTGTTGTGGAAATAGTATTTGTTGGTGTCTTTGGTGTCTTTAGTGCGGGCTGTGAGAGAGTTGACATTTCCATTGATGAGGGCTGTATCAAGGTTGTAGTACTCATAGAGGGAACCGATGATGTCGGACATATTGGGCAGCGGCAGTTCGCCATGACCACGGAGGAAAGCCACAGTGGGTTTTTGTCCACGGGACAAAGCTCGGATGGGACTGGAGAGCACATACTCAAGACTCTGGATGGAATTGTTGAGCAATTGGGTTTGGTCAACGTATTTCTGACTCTGAAGCAGCTGTATGGATGTTTCGTTGCCTTTGTAAATAACATCGGCTGCGGGAATCAGCACTTGAGTGGTTTGGCTGTTGCCGTTGCTCACTTGGATTTGAGTGGGTTGTATGCCTTTTTGTGCCAGTTTTTGGTAGAACACTTGGCGCTCTTGTGGGTCGTCAAAATTGTTTGGGTTGACAAACTCGTATTCGATATTCTTGTTATAGGCGCGGAACTGGTTGAGCATCTCCTTGGTTTCGTTTTGCAGACGCTTGAAGTCAGCAGGGAATTCGCCTTCGAGATATACGCGATAGAGTAGGGGCTCGTCAACGTTCTTTAGGAGTTTCTTTGTGGATTTGGAGAGCGTGTAACGTTTCTCGGAGGTGAGGTCAAGTCGTCCAAAGATATAGTGTCCAATCACGTTGAGGAAGATGACGATAAGTATGCCGGCGCAGAGTTCAATCCAATGGCTGCGTTTGAGGTCCTTCTTGTTCTTCCAGCCATGCCACTTGCGGCTTTGGAGCACGATGCGTGTGGCAAGCATGAAGAGCGCAATGATGCTTGCATAGTATATCACATCTCGTGTATCGATGACACCTCGGCTGATGGACTCATAGTGGTAGCTCATGCCTAGTGAGCGGAAGAAGAGGTCGGCTTTGCCCAAAAATCCCATGTGGTAGATAGCATCGAAACCCAGATGCATGAAAGCACTCATCAACGCAGCAAGGATGAAAGCCACAATCTGATTGTTGGTGATGGAGCTAGCAAACAAGCCGATGGCCACAAATGCTGCACCTAAGAGCAGCAGACCGATGTAAGAACCTGCTACTGAGCCGGTGTCGATATTGCCCACGGGGTCGCCAAGGGAAACAACGCTGAAATAACCCACAAGAGTGGGGAGCAACGAGATGAATACAAGGGTGAATCCGGCAAGGAATTTGGCCCAGATGAGGGTCATTTCGCTCAGAGGCTTAGTGAGCAGCAGTTCGATCGTGCCATTCTTTTTCTCTTCGGCAAACATGCGCATGGTGATGGCGGGAATGAGGAAGAGGTAGAGGAATGGGCCGATGATGAAGAGCCCGTCCATGCCGGCATAGCCATAGTCAAGGATATTGAAGTCGCCCTTGAATACCCATAGCATCAGACCAGTGAGTACAAGGAAAACGATAATGGTCAGATATCCGATGAGGGATGAGAAGAAACTGGCAAGTTCTTTTTTGTAGAGTGTGAACATGTTCTATTCTAAAAAAGGCTAGTGGTGTTTGAGTTTGGGTTACTCATCAAATTTGAATCGACGAGACTTGAAGGAACGGCCTTGGTAGTCGCCCAAAGAGAGTTCGTAGATTACTTCTGCCATGAGGCTGGCATTTTTGGTGAGGGTCTCGCGGTTGATGTTCTCGGAGATGTCGCTAGGCACATGGTTGTGGGATGCTCCCATATAGTTGGTGAATACCAATGAGGGAATGCCAACCTGGGCGAAAGCTTGAGCATCGCCGTGAGGATTGGTGTACTGGCCGTGGACAAGTGATTTGGTGGATATAGAGTCGTTGCGAGCAGCAATTTCCCAGAGACGGGGGAAACGACGGTTGCCCATCACGAAGATGCTATCGCCAGATCCGATGGCTTCGGCATTGATAAAGCAGTCGATGTTTTTCAGTTTGGAGAAGTTTGATACAAAAATTCTAGAACCGAGATTCTCCAGTTCGCCGCCAGAGAAGAGCACGAAGATGATGGAGCGCTTGTTGTATTCAATGCTTTTGGGTGCATTGGAGGTGAGCAAACGAGCGGTCTCAAGCACAGCAGCCACACCGCTGGCATTCTGGTCGGCACCGGGGAAGATGCAGGTGCTGCCTTGGATTCCCACGTGGTCGAGATGAGCACCCACTACGATGAATTCGTTCTTCATCTTGTCGTCGTAGCCAGGCAGATAGCCAATGATATTGGCTGTGGTGGCATTGGGTTTGTACTTGGCGTTGATATTGATTTCGAATTTTTTGCGCAGATGGAATGACTGGGGAACCATGGTGTTCTGCAGCACATCAATTACAGAGTCAAGGGACATCTGTTCGTTTTCGAGCAGATAAGAGCCCATTTCGAGGGTGGGTTGCACAACGGGGAAAGTCTGCTGGTGCGAACCTTCGCCGCAGTAGGCCTGATGCTGTACCTCGTAGGGTCGGCAAGTCTCGGAAAGGTTGATGCAAACCAATCCTACGGCACCATGTTTCATGGCCACTTCAGCTTTCTGGCGCATGGTGGCGTAGTTGGCGGCCACATTGTGAGGAATGAATTCGGGCACGCCAGAGAGGCAAAGCACAATCTTGCCACGCACGTCCACCTTGGCGTATTCATCGAATGCGCGGTTGTCGATACCCCAGCCACAGAAAACCACAGGGGCATTGGTGTAACCGCGGCCAGTCATGCTAGAGCATACATAGTCTCGACCGAGGACGTAGCTCACGCGGGTGTCGTTGTCATTCACGTATGTGTTGAAATTGCAGTTCTCGATTTCGTTGTATTCTACTTCAAACCACTGCCCCCATTCTTCTTCCCAAGGTTTGAGACCATAGGAAGACAGCACTCCTGCGCAGTATTCTGCTGCTTCAAGATAGGCTGAGGAACCTGCCATACGTCCCTCGTATTCCGATGAACTGAGCACTCTGATGTGCTTCATCAGCGTGTCGGTGTTGGCACGGAGCAAGGTGTCTTTGGTCAATTGCGCTTGTGCGTTTGCTACCATGGGCAGCAAGGCAGTCATAAGGGCGAACATTGCAATGAACTTCTTCATTTTCATGAGTTACTTTATTTATATATTATTATTAAATCTTGATTATAAATATATTGCCATTATTTGCTGTGGCAATATAATCAAACAAAGATACAAAAAAATTATCATTCGACAAGAATAATATTTTATTGACGCATCTTTGTGCTGCTAAGGTTACGCCACGGTCTCGCCGTAGTTTCGCTTTGGTTTCGTCGTTGCTTGCAGCAAGATTTGGGGTATAGCAGTCTTGGGACGCATCCATGCGCTTGCTTCTTCGGCAACCATGTGCATGCATCCATGATAGCCATGCGCATGCTTAATTGTTGTTTGATTGCAGCTTCTGTAGGTGTGGCTTACTGCCTTAAAGAGGAATCCATTCTTGGCTATCGCTTCTCGGGTTCAATCTGTGTTTTTCGTACTTTCGAAATGGATGGTTGGGTGGTCTTGTTATTCTTTGTCTAGAATCAAAAATTGAATCGTACCTAATTTTCTGTGACAAATGGCGCAATTGGATGGCTAACAGGTGCTTTAATTGTTGCACTTATGATAAATCACAGCACTAGTTGGATTTGATTTTTCCTCGTAATACCCTTTGGCATAATACATGCCGAGGCATCCTTTGGCTAAGCAAAATTTGCACTCGTCGCCCTCGACATAAGGGAACGGATCTTTTAATTCTACCAGCAATCTGCCTCGCTTGGGCTTCTCAAAATCTACGGCAGCCACCCAGTAGTAGTAGGTTTTGCTATTTCTTCCAATCATTGTATGGTGTTGCTCTTCCAAGTGGGATACTCGGCCATGGATTTCTACTTGCTCGACTGGCGTCCCTATCATATTGATTTTGAAAATAGATAGAGGTAATGCTATTACCGATAGGAATATGTATGAGACGTATTTTAGTTTCGCATATTTGTGTGGATTATCTTTCTTGTCGGAAGTGGAATCGGTGGTGAAAATGACGATAATAACAAGAAGAATGAGCATCAGTTGTATTGGGATTTTATGCCATCTCGTACCTTGAATGGTGGCTGGCAAAAGGGTCTGATCCATATTGATAGTGCATAAAGTGCACCATACGAAAATTGCAGCTATTATGATTGAACCCAATCTTCCCCATAACCGATTGAGTTTAGCCCCTTTTTTGACCGGTTTGAATGACTTTTGTTTTTTCATTACTCCTGGCCGCTATTCCTCGGAACTTTGTGATATGAACCTTCGATAGGCAGAGAATGTGTTGGCTCTAGACAAGAACCCTAAATACTTGCCATCTTCATCTACCACAATAAGGTTGTATCGGTTGCTTAGTTGGAATTTGCTCACCACGCTATTGGCATCCTCGTTAACATGAACAATATCGCTGTCAGAAAAAGTCATCATGAGCTCTTTCACTTTGATGGTGTCGTATTGCTCTGTGTCGAAAATGATATCTCTGATATCATCCATCACTATCAGTCCTAAGAACTTGCCGTCGGCATCAAGCACAGGAAATAGGTTTCGTTTTGAATGCTTAATGGCTTCAACTATATCGCGCAATGTGCCGTTGATATCTACTGTGGCAAAGTTGGTTTCTAGTAGTTTCCTCAAATCTATCAAATGCCAGGCCGAGGCATCTTTGTTGTGTGTCATAAGGTCGCCTTTCTTGGCCAGTTTTCGAGCATAGATAGAATGTTTCTCAAAAGGTTGAACGCATACATAGGTGACTGTGGCTGTAATCAATAGGGGGATCATCAGCGCATACCCACCTGTGATTTCGGCAATGAGAAATACTCCCATAAAAGGTGCGTGCATCACGCCTGTCATCACGCCTGCCATGCCCACCAATGCAAAATTGGCGGTGGATTGGGGCGGAAGACCTAGCTGATTGCATAGGTTGGCAATGAAATATCCGCTCAATCCTCCCACGATAAGCGATGGACCGAAAGTGCCGCCAACGCCTCCACTGCCTATGGTTGTGGCTGTGGCAATGGGTTTGAGTAATATGAGGGCCAACAAGATGAGTAGCCCTATCCATGCATTGCCTTGAAAGGTGCTGAATATGCTGTTGGCAAAAAGAGAATCGCTGTTATTGCCATTGAGCAGTTCTGTGATAGCCCAATAGCCTTCGCCATAAAGCGGTGGGAAAAGAAATATCATTATGCCCAAGGCCAAACCACCCACAAGGCATTTAGTAATCCATTTCTGTCGTTTGGCAAACCATGCTTCAACAATGTCGCAGCTACGGAGAAAGTAGAGTGAACTCATGGCGCAGAATATGCCCAACAACATGAGGTAGGGGATTTGGTGGAGGGTGAAATCTTCGGTCACATGGAAGGCAAACTGCACATCATTCCCCATGAAGAAATAAGCTACTGTGGAGGCTGATAGTGCCGAGATGAGCAGCGGAACGGCAGTCGTCATGGTCATGTCAAACATGAGCACTTCCACGGTGAACAGTACTCCGGCCAAAGGGGCATGGAATATGCCAGCAATGGCGCCGGCTGCGCCGCATCCTAGTAGCAGTCGCACCCCTCGATGGCTCACATGAAAGAATCTGCCCACGTTGGAGCCAATGGCACTGCCCGTGGATGCAATGGGGGCCTCAAGTCCCACGCTACCGCCAAATGCCACTGTGAGGGTAGATGCCACCAAGGATGTGTACATGTTGTGCGAGGGGAGTTGTCCCCTTTTGCGCGAGATGGCCAGCAACACATTGGGTATGCCGTGCCCAATGTTGCCTTTGATGATGTATTTGACAAAAAGTATTGTTAGCAATATTCCGATAAATGGAGTGACAAAGATGAGCATATTGCCTCCTCCTGTAAATGAATGTGTGTTGCCAAAAGCCATCACCTGCTGTCCCACCCAATGAACAAGGGTTTTCAGTATCACGGCAGCTACACCGCTTAATAGTCCCGTTACTACACTCAAGAATAGCAAGTACGATTGCTCAGTAATATGGTGCAATCGCCAAATATGTAGTTTCTTATATACTTCAGCGTATTTCATTAAGCAAAAAAGTGATTTGGCAAAGATACGAAATTTTTTTAATATGCGTTATATAGCATTAGTAAATCATTTATTTGGTATGAAGAAATCAATTATTATCTTGTCTCTTTCCTCTTTGTGCATGGCTTCTTGTGTGTCGATGAAAGAATATGAGGCTCTCCAGTCGCAATACAATCAGGCTTCAAAGAGCTCGGCTTTGGCCAAGCAGGAATTGCAAGAATTACGTGAGGAGAATGCCGAACTGGTGCGCCAAAACCAAGCTATGACGATGAGCTTGAGTGACCTTACTACCGCTCGACAAGAGTGCGAAGCTACTGTCACTTCGCTCAATAGGTCTTATGCTGCTTTGCAACTCAAATATGACACGACGGTTGAAAACTACATGCAGCAGATTACGGGCAAGAATCGTGATTTGACCAAAGTGAGTAAAGCATTAGAACAACGCAATCGAGAAATCAACGAAAAAGAACAACAGATGAAAGCCCATCAGCGCGAATTGGAAGAGCGTCAGCAGTTGATGGAGCAGAACGAAAAAGCCATTAGTGATGCATTGTTGGCCAAGCAGCAAGAATTGGAAAACCTTCGCTCGTCGGTGTCAAAGGCCTTGGTGGGATTTTCCGACAAGGGTTTGAATGTGGAAACAAAGGATGGCAAGGTATATGTATCGATGGAGGATAAATTGCTTTTTGCTTCGGGTAGTTGGGTTGTGTCTTCTCAGGGTATTGAGGCTATAAAGCAACTGGCCAAGATATTGGAAACAAACACCGAACTCAGTATCATGGTTGAAGGCCATACCGATAATGATGCTTATCGTGGCTCAACGGCGGTTAAGGATAATTGGGATTTGAGTGTGATGCGAGCTACTGCCATCGTGAAATTGTTGTTGAGCGAAGGTCCCAAGATTGATCCTTCTAGGGTGATGGCTGCGGGACATGCTGAATTTTCTCCCAAGGTGAAAAATATTAGTGCTGCCAACAAGGCCAAGAATCGCCGTACCGAGATTATTCTTGTTCCCCGCCTAAAGGATATTTACAAGATGGTGAAGGAATAGGTTGCCTTGCCTTCGTAGGCTTGGCTATTCATATAAAAAAGGCTCCATTGTGTGGAGCCCTTTTTTATAGAGTTTATTGCGTCTGCTGTGCATGATTACCGTTTCTTCCGTCTGGGTTTGGCTGGTATCTCTTCTTCGGGTTTTGAGCGGTCACCCAATAGGCGGGTGGCACCCACATAGCGGCTGGCGTAGTAGGGCTCCGTAGAGTAGGAGAAGATTACCCCCGAGTGAGTGGCTGCATGGATAAACCTAAATCTGCCAGTTGCGGGGTCTGCTTCGGTTACTATGCCTGTATGTCCTACACGTCCATTGTGCTCTCGCCCTTGCCAAAATACGAGGTCTCCTCGTTGTAGTTTTTTAGGGTCTTTGATTTTCCTTCCTTTGCTGTATTGCGAGGCACTACCTCCTGGAAGGCTGAATCCGAATTTCATATACACATATCTTGCAAATCCGGCACAGTCAAATGCCTTAGGCCCTTTTCCTCCAAATTGATAGGGTTTGCCTAGGTGTTTCTTGGCTTCTTCAATAATCAAATCTGCACTATCGGGGGTGTTGCTGATACTGTCTATTTGTGCCCGTAATGGTGGTATAATCATATCCCTTTTGTCCCAAGTCCGTTTGTTCCAAGGGTAATTGGTGATTGGTGTTTGGGCTAGAACAACTCCTTGGTAGAGGCATAGCAACCCAATCAGCACCAGGATGCGATTATATCTAAACATCGGCATTGGGTTTTTCGTGTGTTTGATTCGTAATCTCCTGTTTCTCACTATAACAGTCGAGAGCCACAATCACAGCTGTGAATGCCCAAAATGGGACAGAAAGTTTGTCGGTATCGAGGAAGTTGTTGAATATGCCGTGAATGTAATAGGTGAGCAAACTGAGTGTGAATGCTAATGCCATATTGGCTACTTGTTTGTCTTTAGCGGTTCTGAACACCCTTACGCCTGTAGCAAATGTGGTGAAAAAGATTGCCATGATTAGGCCCACACCAGGTATGCCTTGTTCTGTCAGCGGTCCTATATATTCACTATGGGCGTTTCCCAAATTGCCGGCATTAGTGCTGATGGTGGAAAGTTGATAGCTGCGCTGATAACTAGCATAAAGAAACTGATAGGTGCCAGGGCCACAACCAAGAATAGGGTCTTCTTTCCACATTCGGATGGCTGAAGCCCAACGGTTCAATCGCTCAAGGTTGCTGGCGTCAGTAGAAATGTTGGAAATGGATTTGATTTGTCCGGATAAATCATACGATGAGTCTTGATGATTCTTTCCGAGCTTGTATATCAATTCGCTTTGATAGGTGAAAAAAACGCCAATACCTAATGCAAAGAGGACGGCCATCCATTTGACTTTCATCCCCATTCGGATGAGCACATACACACCTATGGCTCCGCATACGCTCAACCAAGCAGCACGGCAGTAAGAGAAGAATAGACCTGTAATCAATAACGCAAAAATGGCTAAGAAAAATAGCCTTCTCCAACCTTTCGTTGCTCGACTGAAGATGAAATAGAATGCAGCTGGCAGCATCAGGGCAATGGCGCAGCCGTAGGCTGTGTGGTCGTTATAAAACGGTTTCATCACACGATGTAGTGTCTGCAAGTCGCTGAAGTTGCCCAATGTTTTTGCCGTGGCAATAGCAATAACAACAATCAAACCTATCGCATAGCACCAGAAGAATTGACGTATGCGATTCTTGTTTCGGAATATTTGTGCGGCAGCAAAGAAGAATGGCACCACGAACCAAATACGGGCTATGAGATACTTGTAAGAAACTATTGGTTTAGCCGATGTGGTTGCCGTAATGAGCATCCAAGCCAAGGAGGCTAATAAGCAAAGTGTGATGGGGTGCTTGAGTAGTTTGAGATCGTAGCTGTGTGATACTAATACCCGGAAGAAGAACATGAGAGTGAACAGAATCATCATGGGCTCAACAGGCATCGATAGCTCCATTTTAGGGAATAACGCAAAGTCAACAGCAAATGGAGTCAGTAGTGCCATTGCCAGCAACCCTGTTTCAAATCGGGTGACAAACAGCAACAATACAAGTCCGGCAAGCGGAATAAGGGACAGATAATAGAAGTCTTTGAGCAGCATGACCGAGTTAGCCACAGCAAATAATAGCGTGACAAAAATGGCTATGATGGCAGTTTTATGCTGTTGTATCCAGGACTTCATAGTGGGTATTAATCTTCTTTCTTTGCGAGGGAGTCAAGGAAAAGGAGCACAAGCACGCACATGATCACAGAACCGAATGTGCCCAATGCTACAATAATGGAACGCTTGGGGTAAGCTTTCTTGTCGGCTGCAATAGCACGGTCAAGCATGAATTTGTAGCTTACGGTTTCGTTCATGTCCACCTCGGTTTGTGCTGCGCGGGTTTGAAGCTCTGCCAGTTGCACGCATTTCTCGTGGATGAGCTTTGTCAGGCTGAGGTTGTATTGAGGATTGTTGCGGAGGCTGTCTTGGAGCTCTTGGATTTCCAATCCCATTTTGTCGCAAACGCCTTTCATGATTTTGGCTGCATCACAAGCTCTGTCGTGATGAATGCGATAGCAAACTGTGTCATAGTTTGTAGCAATAAAGTTTGCGATATCTGCAGCCCATTGGGGGTCGGTGTCCAATACGCCCACTTCCACGCCCAAAAATTCTGTGCGTTTCACGTTCACATTTCCGCGATACTGCTCATGGAGTTTAAACAATTTGTGAGGGTCATCTTTGCTTATTCCGTAATGCTCCAACAGATTGAAATGCTGGCATACATCACGTTCCATCGATTCGGAGGATAAAATCTGGATGCAATATTCACAATCGCGTTCTATGCCATAATCCATGAAGTCCAAACTATATTGGTGCTCCACAATAGCTTTACTCAAACGGTTGGAGTTGGTGGGGAAGAGTGTGGCTGTGGCTTTGAATCTTGGGGTGATTAGCATCGAGATGCCTAGTGATGCAATGAGGGCAATGATGAATACCCACATGAGTAGTTTCCACCATTTGCCGAAGAATTTCAGCGTGGCATTGTGGTCGTAGTCGTTGCCAAATGATTTTTCAGTCATATTGTTATTGTTTTGTATTCGATATATAAGTTCTGATGCTTTTTCTGAAGGTGTGCATCAGGTTAGAGTTAATAACTCATCTAATTGTCATTTATTGTGGCAGGTGTTTATTTTATTTCTGATGCGCTATTATTTGTTATGCATAAACAAAAAAAACCTCCGTTTCACAACGGAGGCTAAAACAAAAGCGTATGAAAAAAAATATTATTACTGTTTCTATATTATTTTTTCTTGAGGAATTCCTGCACCTGGTCGGAAAGAACGATGTTCTCCTGGAAGGTATAGGCGTTGGTTTTGGGAGAGCGAACCATACGGATCACTTTTGCGTAGCTTTTGCCAGTGTTGGTTTTAAGGGTTGCAACAACTTTTTTTGCCATAGTTCTCTATCTCCTATATTATTTGATTTCTTTATGTACGGTCATTTTCTTCAAGTACGGATTGTACTTCTTGAGCTCCAAACGTTCGGGAGTGTTCTTCTTGTTCTTGGTGGTGACGTAGCGGCTCATGCCAGGAACACCACTAGTCTTCTGCTCAGTGCATTCGAGGATAACCTGCACTCTAGCGTCTTTATTCTTCTTTGCCATGTCTTATTTATACTATTATTATTCGTTCCAAAAATTCGCTTTGGGGTGCATGGGAAAGAGCATCAACAATCCACAATCTGCCCTTAAAAGCGGATGCAAAAGTACTACTTTTTTTTCAATTATTCGACATTTTTATCTAAAAAATATCTTCTTGTTGCACTAACCATTGTTTTATAGTGTCTTAACCATTGAGTTTTTTTGCGAAAACCATTGCTTTACGTGTCTTTTTTAATTATCTACGCATGATTATTCTCTCAATTTTCTTATTTTTGCCCCCATGATTATACGATATATTTGTTGATTACGGGTATCTGCTTTAATATGAGCGTTATGACATATCCCGCACAAAAAGCAAATGCGATTGTTACCAACAAATGAGGCACAGTAGAGGTGATGATTCTATGGAATCTATTATATGTCTCTATCAAGATAAGCAAATGCACGAGGTAGATGCCAAAGGTGCAGCCGGAAATATGCTTGACGATTTTCTGATGTTTTGGGGCCAATGAGATAGGGTGCATCGCAAAAAACAATAATATTGCCGCGCTGCAGAATATCACATTCGGTGATGCATATCCAGATATGTATTCGTCAATGTCAATGTTTATCGCCCCTCCGATGCCAGTAATGATGGTCCCTATTATTCCTAAAATGTATATCATTCGTCGTAAACAAGCGTATTTTTTGCTGTGTTGGGTTGCTAACCAACGAATATAATAACCCAATAAGCAATACCCCCCATAGGTTGCAAAAATAGTTGGCTGAGTGGAGAAAGGCCTTGTGATAAAGTTGCATGTGAATTTGTATGTTTCAATTGCCAACCATGCTAATAGAAAATATTCCAACAAATCTATTCTAGCTGCAATATGTCTCAAAATAGGAATTGCTAGGTACAACCCGATCAGCATGCCGAGATACCAAAAGTGTGCCTCTTGGCTTCCAAAGGGGTATATGGGGCAATGTAGAACTGCTGCATATGCCATCGACCAAAAGATAAGCGCACATACGATGCGAGGTAGTCTTTTGCTGAAGATGCTTTTTGTAGTGACGGTTTTCTGTGGGTCAAGCATGAAATACCCAGTAATCATCACGAACACGGGTACAGCCCATCGTATGCATCCCGACCATACCATGCAAATGTAATAGTCAAGCGATTCAAATGGTACGCGGTCGTAAGCCACGGGTACCCCTACAGTATGAACCATGATAACTGCTATGCAAGCGAGTATCCTTAGCAGGTCGATTGAAATGTTTCTTTCACTCATTGATGTATGGCTTATTTCCCAAATATCTCTTTTGCTTTGTCCATACGATTGGGAACATTCACGCTGAATGGGCAGCGAGTAACGCAGCTACCACAATGAGTGCATTCCGATGCATGGTGCTCGAGTTTTTCATAGGCGGCTTTTACTTCGCCTGGAACATCTTTGCCAGCAGCTTTTGCGGCTTCGGCTTTGTCTAAAAGCTCGTTTACTTTAGCTATCTGTATTCCCTGAGGACATGGGGCGCAATGGTTGCAATAAGTGCAGTCGCCAGATCCCACTTGGGCGCCATTGAGGCTGTTCAGAACTGAATTGTAATCTTTCTCGGCCTCTGTGGCATGCAGGTATTTCAGGTCAGCCAAGAGTTCGTCGATATTGCTTGCACCACAAATGGCAGTAGCCACACAGGGTTTTGCCAGCACATAGGCGATGCATTGTTCCACGGTTAGGGCTGTATGCAGCGGAGAACGGTCGGCACTAAGCAACTTCGCTCCACCGCCACCGAAAGTTTTCATATTGGTGATGGCTATATGGTGTTGGGTGCAATAGTCGTAGAGTTCTACTCTCAGCGGGTCGATGCCGGGAAGCATGCTTTCGAATGCTGAAGGATCCCATACGCTCTTGTCGGCTCCCAGTCGGTCAAACGCAGGATTGATGCTGAACATAATTACTTCCACCAGACCACTCTTGGCAGCTTGGAGTGCGCAAATGGCGTTGTGGCTGCTCACACCAATATGTTGGATTTTCCCTTCTGCTTTCAGCTGTTTTACATATTCAATGAAAGGACTGTTCATCAAGGTGTCCCATTCACCTGGGTTGTCCACGATATGGATCATACCCACCTCTATATGGTCGGTGCCCAAGCGTTCAAGCAGATCTTCAAATCCCTTCTTGGCTTTTTCAACATTGCGGGTGCGCTCATACGAGTCGCCATTCCACCAGCAGCCGATGTGTCCTTGAATAATCATCTTGTCTCTACGGCCTTGAAGGGCGTATCCGATATTCGAACGAGTTTTAGGACTTGGGTCATAGATGTCTATATAGTTCATGCCGCTATCCAACACCACATCCATGAGTGCTCGGCTTTGGGCTGAGTCCATCTCTTCAAATGCTGCGCAGCCAATGCTGATTTCGCTTACCTCCAATCCTGTATTACCTAATGGACGATAAACCATGCTGTTTTTCACATTCACTTGTTTGTTGCCACAGCCGACCAAAGCACAAAGTATGACCACAGCAGAAAATAGCAAAATAATTGTCTTTTTCATTGTCGTTATTTTTTTGTAAAAGGACGGCAGCGTAATGTTCGCGTACCGTCCTTTCGGTTGTTTATTCGTTGGCGTAAGTGCCAGCATATTCATCATCGTCGTCGTAGGAATATATACGTTCCTGGACAGGCGGTGGTGCAATGCTATCTTTCTTTACATACTCCCAACCTCTGGGTGGGCGTTTGCAATTGCTCACGCTGCCTTGGATATAAGCCAATTCTTCGGCGGTGAGCTCTTTGTCGCCAGGGATAAAGCGTTGACGCCAGAAGGGGAAGTCCTCGGCCAGTTCTCCAGAGTAGTAAAAGTCAAAACCAATAGCTCCAAAGGTATAAACTTGGTCGTGAACCTTGATATGGCTGCCTCCGCATACAGGGTCAGGTTTGGGCACCGATTGTGCAAATCCCACATTGAAGAGGGTGAATAGCACATCGGGACGGTCGCTGATGTCATATCCGGCACGCTCCCATTGCACCTTTGTCTGGTGCAGGATGCAAGCTGTATAGAGGTAAGAGTAGAGATGATTGCGGTAATCTACCAGTCGGTTGTATCGCTCGTTCTCCTGAGCCTCTCCTGTGACGGTATAATCCAGCAGATGTTCGTATCGGGGACCCATGTAGTATTCCGACTTGGGATCTTTCAAGTGACTCTCGATGGTTTTGGCGGTGGAAATCTTGATTCCGTTCACGCCGTAGCTGAACTGCGATTGGACGCTAAGCACTTTCACGGGACCCAAGTATTTCTTGAAGGTCTCGCGCTTGGTGTTGAACAAGCGGATCTGCTCACCGATGAGGCAACCAACAATCAAGCGGGGCTCAACGCCAGTCAAGCGGCCAGCCTCAATAATCAACGCCTTGTCGCGGACGATAGCCTCTTTCAGGGCATCCCATTCCGCACCCTGCATCCAGGGTATGACGTTGGGCTGCTCTTTCTGAGGATAACGATCTAACACTTTGTTGATTTCTTGCAGTAGGTTGTCGTATTCCGATAGGTCGTCGATATACATGCCGCAAGCGCGAATCATACGATCCACCATCATGGGGTCGTGGCTGAAAGATGCGCCTTGAGTGATAAGCTGTGCGTTGGTGGGAAAGAATCTGCTGAACGCAACCAGCTTGGCGTATTGTTTGATCCAACGCTCCTGCACTTGCTCCTGAGTGAAGGTGGAGTCTTTGAGGGCTTCCATCTCGTTCACGGAGAGCATATAGCGGTAGTTTTTGTCCACAGCTCCGCGGTTCTTGGTGAATCCTAATTGGTAGAAAGCCCAAGCTCCGATGATGGCAAAGCCAGCGAGGGCGAAAAGTCCAACAATGATGTCGAACACTTTGCGCCCCACGCTGCGATTGCGCCAACTATTTTTAGCTTTGCTAAATAATGAAGTCATTATTACTTTTTCTGAAAAAAGATGACATTCAGAGGTTATACAACAGGTACGATAGCAGGAGCCACGGCCATGGCCTGGTTAGCCATTTCGGCAACCTCTGCGGGTTCAAACATGAAGGTGTACATGAGGATGTACACAATCACACCAGCGATGTAACCGGCAAATGCCAGAGGAGTGATTTTCTTGAGGTACCAAATGAAGTCGATTTTCTCCATACCCATCACAGCCACACCAGCAGCAGAGCCGATGATGAGCAAGCTACCACCAGTACCAGCGCAGTAAGCAAGGCACTCCCAGAAAGCATGGTCGGATGCAAACATGACTGCATCGCCAGCGATGGGATACATCTTCATAGTGGCTGCCACCAGGGGCACATTGTCGATGATAGAGGAGAGAACGCCAATGATGATGTCGATGAGGAAGAATCCTTTCACGCCAACGAAGTTGGTGTCAACACCCTGACCCAAGAAAGCGTTGCTCAAACCTTCGGAGAGGCCTCCGAGGATACCAGCAGCATTCAAGCCAGCCACAGCCATCAAGATACCGAGGAAGAAGAGTACGCTAGGAGTGTCCACATGCTCGAGGGTGCTCATCACAGTGGGCATAGGTTTGCCTTCACCGCCTTTGGCCAGATGGTGCTTGCGGCTAGCAATTTCGGTGACAACCCACAGCACAGAAAGGCTGAAGAGCATACCCAGATAAGGAGGAAGGTGAGTGATGGTCTTGAAAACAGGAACGAAAACGAGGCCACCGATACCAAGGAAGAGAACAATCTTGCGCCATTTTGCAGGGATGTTTTCCTCTTCGTTATCCGAAACTTCGGGACGGACGATTTCGCCCTTGAGAGTGAAGCTGAGCAGTAATACGGGAACTGCCATGCACACAAGTGAGGGGATGATGGTCTTGACCATGATGTTCACGGTGGAAACCTGTCCGCCAATCCACAGCATGATGGTGGTCACATCGCCGATGGGGCTCCATGCGCCGCCAGCATTAGCAGCCAAAATCACCATACCAGCAAACAGCCAGCGCTCTTTCTGGTCGGCAATAAGTTTGCGGAGCAAAGCGCACATGACAATAGCGGTGGTCATGTTGTCTAGCAGAGCAGAGAGGAAGAATGTGAGGATGCTGAGAATCCACAAGAGTTTCTTTCTGTTGGTGGTGGTAATACGGTCGGTGATGATGCTGAATCCCTGGTAGTTGTCAACAAGGGACACAATGGTCATTGCGCCGAGGAGGAAGAAAACGGTCTCGGCAGTTTCACCCAAGTTCTCAATCAAGAGTTCTTTCAGGTGCTCGTGCCAGCCTTCTACGGAAAAACCGCCTCCAAATACATTCATGGAGAGGGCATACATAACCCAAACTGCAACACCCAAAAGGAGGGCCGAAGCGGTTTTGTTGACTTTTAGTGGGTGCTCAAGTGCTATGCAAGCATAACCCACGATAAATGTAACTATTATTGCTACAATCATATTAAATGGTATTTAATGAATAATAAATTGAACTCATTAGCTTATTTGCCTAGGTTTATCTGCGTTGCTGCGCTTTTTGGGCGGCTTCCACCTGGCGTTGCATCTCTTCCAAGCGTTGCTGGAATTTACTCTTCTTTTGCGACTTTTTAGCGTTGTGGCGCTTTGCATCAAACGCAGCCATGCGGGCACGAACCTTCTTCTCGCTGGTGAATTTGCGGATGAGCACCATTTGTAGCATGGTGATGCCCAAAGAGCAGAAATAATAGAGGTTCAAACCTGCGGCCATGCTATTGAACATGAACAGCATCATGAAAGGCATAAAGTACATCATGAATTTCATGCCAGGCATACCTGCCTGAGCCTGCTGACCTTTCATGGTGTACCAAGTGTAGAAGAATTGCATGCCGAACATCAGCAAACAAAACAGCGAAATGTGGTCGCCATACAGGGGGATGTTGAATGGGAGGTTAAGAATGCTGTCGTATGTCGAGAGGTCATTGCACCACAAAAAGTGTTGTTGGCGCAATTCAATCGACTGGGGATAGAACATGAACATAGCCGTGAGGATGGGCATCTGCAGCAAGACGGGCAAACATCCCACCATGGGGTTGTATCCTGCTTTGCGTTGCAGTTGCTGCATCTCTTGCGATTTTTTCAACGCATCTTCCTGGTTGGGGTATTTCTTGTTCAGCGCATCCATCTCAGGTTTCAAGATGCGCATGATGGCAGAGCCTTGGTAGGATTTGAAAGTGAGGGGGAAGAGAATCATGCGGAGCAGAATGGTGAATACGATGATAATCAAACCATAGTTCCAGTTGAAGGTTTCCAAGAAATTGAAAGTGGGGATAATCAGCACGCGGCTCACAAATTTGGAGAACACCCACCAACCCAGAGGCAACATCTTCTCAAATCCACGATCCATGGCACGGAGGTCGTGGTATTTGGTAGGTCCGAAATAGAAACTCATAGGGATCGTGCAGTTGCGCTCGTTGTCATAGTTCAGGCCCACCACGGCGCTCATATCGCACAAATAGTGAGGATCTTCCTCCTTCATGTTGGTGCTTTGTGACAAGCTTGCACTCTCAAATGTACTATCGGCCATCAGCACAGCGCAGAAGAATTGCTGTTTGAAGGCCACCCATTCCATGTTGGTTTTCACGGCCTTTTCTGCATCGCGGCCTCTGCCCAACTCGTCCACATCTTTGGCGGTCTTATAATAGACGCTGGTATAGAATTTCTCGGGGTCCTTGTTTCTGTTGCGGCTGCCGCGCGAGCTGGCATCCACCTTCTCTTGGCGGTTCATGCGGTTGTGCCATTCCAAGTCCATAAAAGGACCAGGGTTGATCACTTGAGAGAGTCCGTGGAACGTGATATCGAAGTTCACACTATAGTTGTTGCCATTGAAACCATAGAAATATTCCAAGTACTGCTGTTCGTTGATGCCGTTGCTGTCGCCTGCATAGGCGCGCAAGAAAAGGCTGGCACTATCGTTTTCGCCCAACACAATTTCCTTATCATCACTTATTTTCTCCATCTTGCCATCCTTTTCCAGCCACATGGCAAACACCAAATCCTTGGAGCTCACCACTCGGTTGTCCTTGGTGGCAAAGGAAATGTTCATATTGCTTTCGTCGGGGGTAATCAGCTGCAAGGGAAGGCTATCGTATGTGCTGAATTTGTTCAGCACCACCTCTTGAATCTGAGCGCCAATATTGCTGATGCTAATGTTCATCATGTCGCTCTTGATGTTCAGGTTGATGGTGTCGCCATAAGCGCTGGCGTTGAATGCGCCCAAATCGCCACGCTTGTTCATCTGCATCAGCTTTTGTGCATTGGTGTCTCCAGCTGCAACCAGGCTGTCCAATTCTGCTTGCACGTTTGCCATGCTATCGGCGTATGCCACGCTGTCGGCCCATGCTTGGCGAATGGAGTCCTGTATGCGTTGACGCTCTGCCAATTCCTCCTTTGAAGGAGCCACCCAAAACATGTAACCTACAAAAATACCAAAAATTAGTACTAATCCAATAAACGATTTTCTGTTCATATCTTGTTGTTAATCTGTATTATCATTATATATATGCACATAGTGTGCGAATTTGCAAAAGTACGAAAGTTGATGGAATAAACAAAAAATATTTTCCTTTTTCTCTAATTTCCGAGTCGCAGTAACTTCATCGACCGACAAGGAGATAAAGTTCAAAAAACACACCCAGTTCGCCACCCACATGCGGTTAGGCGTTAATTGAGTTTACGTAGAGCCAATGCTGCCCCCAACCCTCCTAGGCGTCTCAGCGGTGATACCCTTGTCGATGCTAGAAGCATTTGTCCATGTCGGGCAATGGTTGAATGATTGATTCCGTATGCTAGTCGTTCCAATCCGCCTAGGAAGCTGCTTCGTTGCTGAAAGGATGAAAAATCGATGCTCCTAGGATCATTCTTCGATCCAGAAGCCTCCTCATCGAAGCCCATCGAAGCGTCATCGAAGAACCATCGAAGGAGCATCGAAGCTTAATGGGTGAATGAACCTTGTCTTTCTCTACTCAATCATAAATTTCACCCTACCCCACAGGAATTTTCACCCCTACCCAAAAATACTTTTTACCCCTACCCAAAAATATATTTTACCCCTACCCAAAAACAACTCCAACCCCCACCCAAAAAAATCACCGCTGATTTGGCGATTGGAATAAAGCCAACCTGACAAAAAAACTCACAATTCAAAAAATATTTGTATCTTTGCATTGTCAAAAATAATATTATAGAATCAATATAATAAATTAGTTTAGCAGAATTATCTACATAAAAAAGAGAATATAAACGATTATAAAATAGAAATATAGCAGCATCAGACTATCATTGTGGTCATCAAGAATAAGCCTGGAAACCTAATTCTCTCTGATATAAAACCACATCAATGATGGTTGGCTTTTCCGTATTTAAGCCATGGAATAAAGCCAACTTCTACGTGAAACGATAGCATGATGACTTGCACCCAACTTGGGGCAAGCATCAAATCTTACACGTAGAAGAGGCCAGAGACATTCCAGGCTTAGCCTCAGATGACCATAAGAGGGCTTTGCCCCTTTCTTGTGTCCGCCGGGGTCGGTGCCAGCAGTCGGGCGATAGTACTAAGCTACTATCCCAATACCGCCCGCCTATGGACCTACCCAAGCAATTCGACAACGTCACCTCCCATGTCATCGACGACCTCAAGCAGGTTCTCCGCTCCGGCTCCCGCGTGTCGGTGGCTGCCGCCTCTTTCTCCATCTATGCCTTCGAGGTATTGCGCAAAGAACTGGAGCAAGTCGAGGAGTTCCGCTTTATCTTCACCGCCCTATCAGACATCAATTACTTCGGCAACCGCTACAAGTCGGTGATAGTGCTTTTGTACAAGAAATTCTACGACAAACTGAGCACGAACAAATCCAACTACTGTAGCAATTTCCTGACTCAGGATAGGCTGTACCCCAATGTCCTCTTTCTCTCTGTGCTCAGCCAAGACCAAGGCATGAGCAACGGCACCTCCGTGCCTTATATCAAAATGCGCAGCATGAAAATTCAACCTAAAATCTAACCAATATGCCTACTTTACAGTGGATTGGCAAAGATGCGGTGATGAACCACCATCTTGACGTGCCATTTAAAACTTTGGAAAAGAAATATACCGAAGGGGGTGAAAATTCGGAGAACAAGATTATCCACGGCGACAATCTTGAAGCTCTGAAGGCCTTGCTGCCCGAATACGAGGGGCGGGTGAAGTGTGTGTATATCGACCCGCCATACAACACAGGTAACGAGAATTGGGTGTACAACGACAATGTCAATTCGCCCCGCATACGAAAATGGTTGGGCGAAGTGGTGGGCAAGGAGATGGAGGACCTTACCCGGCACGACAAATGGCTGTGTATGATGTATCCACGCCTGAAACTCCTGCACCAACTGTTGGCAGATGATGGCGTAATCTTTATTTCGATTGACGATAACGAACAGGCAAACCTCAAATTGATCTGCGATGAGATTTTTGGG
>JAKSMP010000031.1 GCA_024400505.1 Bacteroidales bacterium
GGCAAGGTGACGATAAGGGTGGATGGGGAAGAAGTGGGGGAGGAGGAGGTTTTTTTAGGTAGCAGGTAGTAGGTAGCAGGTAGCAGGTAGTAGGTAGTAGGTGGGAGGGAGCAGGTAGTAGGTAGCAGGTAGTAGGTGGGAGGTAACCGCGAAAGACGCGAAAAAACGCTAAATTTATCATCATGCAACGGCTAGATTAAGACATCGAAAAACACAAAAACCTCTTTGTTCCAAAGAGTCTAGTAGTGGCCCGAGCCCTTTTTCGTGTCTTTGCTTGCTTCAGCAGGCCCAGTTTTGGCGATTTAAATAAGATTTTCGCACCTTTCGCGCTTTTTGCGGTTTTCGCGGTTATCTCCAAAATAGGCAGTAGGAATAATGGAATTAGAGAATAAAGGAATAATGGAATAAGGTAGGAGGAAGTAGGTAGGAGGTAGTAGGTAGTAGGGAGCAGGGAGTAGGTAGTAGGGAGGAGGTAGTAGGGAGGAGGTAGTAGTAGGTAGTAGGTAGTAGGTAGCAGGTAGTAGGTGGGTGGGAGTTTTTAACCGCGAAAAACGCAAAAAACGCTAAATTTTTAGACTCATGATACGGCAAGAGAAGATATCGAAAAACGCAAAAACCTCTTTGTTCCAAAGAGTCAGATACTGGATCGACTTTTGTGTGTTTTGCTTGCTAAGCAAGCCTATTGTTGGCGATTTGAATAAGGTTTTCGTGTGTTTCGCGTTTTTCGCAGTTATCACAATTCACTGGTGACGACAACAGAAAACGGGTCAGAGTTCTTTGAAATATTGGGTTACGAGGTGGGCTTTGGCGGGGCCGATGATGCGGGCGAGGTCGGATTCGGTTTGGAGCTTGACTTCTTTGATGCTGCCGAATTTGAGCAGGAGGTCGCGGGCGGTTTTTTCGCCTATGCCGGGAATGTCGGTGAGCTGGGTGCGGAAGGTGCCGCGGGAGCGTTTCTCTTTGTGGAAGGTGATGGCGAAGCGGTGCACTTCGTTTTGTATCTGCTCGAGGAGGTGGAAGAGGGGGTCGGTGGGTTTGAGTCCAACGACCTGCGGCGGGAAGCCATAGAGGAGTTCGGAGGTGTGGTGGCGGTCGTCTTTGGCCAGGCCGGCGATGGGGATTTCGAGCTGGAGCTGGTCTTGGATCACTTGGCGAGCCACTTCCATCTGTCCGCGTCCGCCATCGACCAGCAGCAGCTGTGGGAGGGGCTGCCCCTCGTCGGAGAGGCGCTTGTAGCGGCGGTAGATGACTTCGGCCATGGAGGCATAGTCGTCGGGGCCTTCGACGGTTTTGATGTTGTAGCGGCGGTATTCTTTGCGGTTGGGTTTGCCACCGGTGAAACGCACCATGGCGGCCACGGGATAGGCGCCTTGGATGTTGGAGTTGTCGAAACATTCGATGTGCATGGGCAGCATGGGGAGGTTGAGCGATTTTTGGATGCGCTCCAGGAGGTGCTGCTGTTTGCGGGCGGGGTCGGCCTCGTCGGGGTTGACCAGGGCGCGCTGGTGTTTGCACTGGATTTGATAGGCTTTGACGTTGCGCAGCGAGAGTTCGAGCAGCTGCAGGCGGTCGCCTCGGGTGGGGATGGTTTGCTGGAGGTAGTCGTCGGGGAGGTCGGTGACGCGCAAGGGCACTACGGCTTCGCGGGCGGTGGATTGGGTGCGCTCGTGGAGGGTGGGGATGACGGTGGAGAGGATCTCTTCGTCGGTCTCGTCGAGTTGTTTTTTTACTTCGTTGGAGAAGGAATAGATGATGCTGCCGTTTTTGATGCGCATCATGTTGACGTAGGCGTATTTTTCGTCGGAGAGGATGGAATAGACATCGACGTCGCGGATGGAGGTGTTGACCACGGTGGAGCGGCCTTGGTAGTCTTTGAGCAGGCGGATGCGGCGTTTGATGATTTCGGCTTCTTCGAAGCGCAGCTCGTCGGCAAGGGAGAGCATTTGGCGGGTGAGCTCTTGGACGATGTCGTCGAAGTCGCCTTTGAGGATGCGGCGGATGTTGGCGATGTTGTCCATGTAGTCCTGTCGGCTTTGGAGGCCGGCGCAGGGGGCTTTGCAGAGGCCTATCTGGTGTTTCATGCAGGGGCGTTTCTGCATGTGGTTGCATTTGCGATAGCTGAAGAGTTTGTCGATGATGTCCATCAGCTCGCGGAGGATGCGCTGGTTGGGGTAGGGACCGAAGTATTCGCCGTGGGTCTGCCGGTTGCGGGTGTAGAGGAGGCGGGGGTATTCTTCGTGGGTGATGCAGAGGTAGGGGTAGGTCTTGTCGTCCTTGAGGAGGGAGTTGTAGCGGGGCTGATAGCGCTTGATGAGGTTGTTTTCGAGCAGGAGCGCATCGACTTCGGTGGCCACCACGGTGACGCGGAAGTCGTGGATGTTGCGCACGAGCATGCGTATCTTGGCGGTCTTGTCGTCGTAGCGTTCGAAGTATTGGCGCACGCGGCGTTGGAGGTTGCGGGCTTTGCCCACGTAGATGACTTTGCCGGTCTCGTCGAGATGCTGATAGACGCCGGGGCTCTCGGGGATGGTCTTGAGCTTGAGCTTGATGCGCTCGATGTTTTTGTTGATGGAGGCGTCGATCATGGGGGCGGGGGCTACTCGGGCAGGTCAACTTTCACACGCTCGACAAGCACGTGGATGTGGTGTACGCCGCGGATCTCGTATTTGTTGGTGCGCTGCGAGAGGGAGAGGGTGTGGTCGCCTTTGGTGTTGAAGAAGTAGAACTGGCGCACGAGTTGGTTGATGTGGAGGTAGCCGTCGTGGAATTCGCCGAGCCAGTTGCCCTCGTGGTTGCGCAGGAGGAGAGAGCTGAAGTGGGTGCGGGTTTCGCCATCGGGGCTGGTGATGGTCATCATGATGGGGAGGCCAGCTTCGTGGAATTGGGCGGTGTCGATGTCGGCCGAGATGGTGAAGTTGTAGCAGTCTTCGTAGCTGGTGGCGTTGATGGTGTATTGCAGGGGCTCGAAACGGAGCCAGGTGTCGCCGGGGAGGTCGGTGTGGGCTTCGAAAAGCACGCCTCTATTGCATGAACAGAGCAGGAGGAGGGGGAGTAGGAGGGAGAGGAGGTGTTTCATGATTTAAGATTTAAGCGTGTAGGGTGTTTAAATTTATTCGTTTACTAGATATTGCAGGATTTGTACTGCGTTGGTGGCGGCGCCTTTGCGGAGGTTGTCGCCTACGCACCAGAGGTTGAGGGTGCGGGGCTGGGAGAGGTCGCGGCGGAGGCGGCCAACGAACACTTCGGGGCGGTTGTGGGCCATGACGGGGGTGGGGTAGAGGTTTTGTTCGGGCTGGTCGCAGAGGATGACGCCGGGGGTGGAGGACACGAGCTGGCGCACTTCTTGGAGGTCGAACTCGTTGTGGAATTCGATGTTGACGGCCTCGCTGTGGCCGCCCACTACGGGCACACGCACCACGGTGGCTGTGACTTGGATGGAGGGGTCGCCCAGGATTTTGCGGGTTTCATCCACCAGTTTTTGTTCCTCGGTGGTGTAGCCGTCGGGGAGGAAGTCGCCGCCATGGGGGAAGAGGTTGCGGAAGATCTGCTTGGGATAGGCGGGCTGGTATTGCTCGGCCAGGTCTTGCTCCATGGCAGGGCGCAGCTGCGAGGAGGTGATGCCGGGATGCTGGGCGAAGTAGGTCTCCTCCGTCTCGAGCTGGCGGACGGCTTTGATGCCAGTGCCGGTGATGCTCTGATAGGTGGAGATGACCAGACGCTTGATGCCATACTGCTGATGGAGGCGGCTGAGGGCCAGCACCATGACGATGGTGGAGCAGTTGGGGTTGGCGATGATGCGATGGGAGGGCTTGATGGCGGAGAAGTTGATCTCGGGCACTACGAGGGGGATGTCGTCGTGCATGCGCCAGCAGGATGAGTTGTCGATGACGGTGCAGCCTACCTCGGCAAAGAGGGGCGCATACTGGCGAGAGGTGCTGGCGCCGGCTGAGAAGATGGCATACTGGGGGTGGAGGGCGATGGCTTGCTCCACGCTGACCACGGTGAGCTGGCGGCCGGCAAAGGTTATTTGTTTGCCCACGCTCTTGGCCGAAGCGGCGGGTATGATCTCATGCTGGGCAAAGCCACGCTGAGCAAGTTCTTCGAGCATTACGCCGCCGACGAGTCCGGTGGCACCTACTACTGCGATTTTCATTATTAGGAGTGCGTGATATTAGTTGGGTTATCGGATGAGGGTGATGGAGCCTTTGAGGGTTTGGGTGATGTTGGGCTCAAGGGCGGTGCGATAGCGGATCACATAGACGTAGGCTCCTTGGGGGCATTTGCGGCCCTGCATGTCGGTGCCGTCCCAGTAGGCATCGGAGCCTTGGAAGTAGCATACCTGCTCGCCGAAGCGGTTGTAGATATAGACCTTGATGTCGTTGACATTGCCCTGGATGGAGGGATAGAAGCGGTTGTTGTCGTTGCGATCGGGCGTGAATGCGTTGGGGATGAAGTTGGACACCTTGATGAGGGGGATGCGTACTAGGGCGGTGTCGTCGCAGCCATAGTTGTTGTGGACAGCTAGGCGCACATCCATGGTGTCAACGCCGGAGAGGGGGAAGATGATGGAGGCGGAGCTGGAGGTGGTGGTGCGGCCGTTGGGCAGGAGCCAGAGGTGGGAGTCGTGGCCGTAGGATTCGTCGGTGAGTTCGATGGTGAGTTCGTCGATGGTGGCCACTTCGGGGGTATGGGCGATGATGGCCTTCATGGGGATGAAGGTGAAGTCGAGGGTGACGGTGCTGTCGCAGCCCCAGGAGTTGGTGAGGATGACGGTGTCTTGGTCGCGGGTGTCGTCGTTGTTGGCGCTATAGGTGCGGCCGTTGATCCAAGTGTGGGGAGCGCAGTCGAGCACTTTGTCGGTGGTGAAGCTGATGTCGGAAACAATGAGGTGGAGGTGGTTGACGCTGTCGCAGCCGATGACGGAGTAGCTGCGGCGGAGGGTGTCGAGGGTTTGCTGGGGCTGGACAAAGTCGGTGTAGCGCACGCTATCGGCATAGTACCAGCGGTAGGATTCGCCGCGGCAGATGCCCACGGTGTCGAAATAAGCGTAGTTGGGGTAGGTGACCACGAGGATAGAGTCGGTGTTGGTGCAGCCGTTGGTGTAGGAGGCGGTGCAGTAGATCCAGGTGGAGTCGAGTTTGTTGGCTATGTGGTCGCCTTGGCGGCTGTCGAACTCAATGGCGGTGAAGTGGTTGGTGATGGCGCTGTTGACCAGGCGGCGTTCGCCGTTGAGCAGGCGCACGGCGCTCCAGCCGCAGGAGTCGAGGTGCTGGTCCTCGTTGGGCAGGGTGAGGTTCACTTCGATGCGGTCGCCCTCACAGATGGAGGTGTTGGTGGCGGTGAGCTGCATGTCCTTGGCGGTGTCGAGGCCGATGGTGATGGTGTCGCGCATGCTTCGGTTGTCAACGCCATAGAGTGAGCCGTTGGCACCACGATAGACGCACTGCACCACATATTTGCTGGTGCGGGTGACGCTCACTTGGGTGTGTTCGGGGTTGAGGTAGTAGCCGTTGGTGTCGCCAGCGTTGGCGGTGAGCTGCACAGAGTCGATGACGTTGCCCTCGTCGTCGAGGAAAAGGCGCCACCAGAAGATGTTTTTGGCGGTTTCGCCCTGGGGGGTGAAACGCCAAGCCTCATTGTGGGTTTCGCCAGTCCAGCCGCCCGATTGGTTGCCGCGGTTGGGGGCCACGAATGCACCAGGAGAGTTGGCCTCGATGTAGAAGGGGGGTGTGTTCATGTAGTTGGGGTCGTGGTAGTGCGACTCTTGGTTGGAGCCAGAGGCATTCTGGATGCCGATGAGGCCTTTGCCACTATTGGTGGAGGCGCAGCAGAGGCGGTCTTTGACATGCACTTCGATGATGTTGGTGCCTTCGTAGCAAACGATCTGATAGGTATTGTAGTTGGTGTTGTTGCCAAAAAGACCCACGCCGTTGACGCTGGCGCAGAGGTGGCGGCAGGGGTATTCGCCGCCCACATAGCGGAACATGCCACCGGTGGTGGTGTTTTCGAGGTAGCGGGGGTCGATATCCTCATAAACGCCATAGATGGCATTTTTGGAGGTGTTGTTGGCTGTGCTGAAGTTGACGGCAGGAATGGGCACCGAATAGGTGTAGTCGCAATAAGCGCCAGCTTGGGTAGTGTTGAATGACACCAATCCATTGGAGCCTACGAGCGCCTGGGTGTAGGGGTAGCCGAAGAACATGAATGTGAAGGGGAAGCTGATGGTGGATTGCTCCCACTGGTCGTCCTGCGTGATGTTGAGGCGTGAGCCGGCGTGGAAGGTGGGGTCCACGGGGTTGTAGGGGATGGACTCTACGAGGTAAGTGCCATTGAAATGCTGCGTGGTGATAAATGGAGTGGCATTGAGGATAAGGGTGCGGTTGCGGCAATTGACCACGGTGTCCCATCCATTTTCGGCGCAAAGGCCAGTGGGTATGTGGTCGTATTTTTGGTCGATAGTGATTTCGGGGCACTGGGCTGATGCGCTCCAGCTGCAAATCATCATGAGAATGCCTAACAGCACCTTGTTCTTTAACTGCATTATTTTGTTCTTATTATTAATTAATCATTATATAACGTCCCATGAGGGGAAAAATTGTAGAAAAAATAGAAAAAAATATTTTTTCATAGATTGATAAGACACAGAAACTCTATTTTGCTGCAAAAAAAGAGCGTCTTTTGTTGTAAAAAGACGCTCTTTTAAGAATAAATAAGATTTGGGACTTATTTTTTCTGGTCGATTCTCATCTTGTAGAACGAACGATAGACAAAGATGAGAGCGATCAGCAGGAATACGAAGCCTACGTAAGGAGCTTTGTCGCGGAAGCCTTCGCTGATGGCGATTTCCATGGCCAGCACACCAAAGAGGGTGGTGAACTTGATGATGGGGTTGAGTGCCACAGAGGAGGTGTCCTTGAAGGGATCGCCCACGGTGTCGCCCACCACGCTAGCATCGTGGAGGGGGGTGCCTTTGGCTTTCATATCCACTTCAACCACTTTCTTGCTGTTGTCCCAAGCGCCACCGGCATTGGCCATATATACAGCCTGGAAGAGACCGAAAACGGCGATGCTGATGAGGTAGGAGATGAAGAGGCACACGGCATTTTGGCCGCCGATGCTCTCGGGCGAGGAGAAGCAAGCGAATGCCAGGGCGAAGCAGAAGATGGCGATGAAGATGTTGATCATGCCTTTCTGGGCGTAGTTGGTGCAGATTTTGACCACTTCCTGTGATTTGGCGATATCGGCTTTCTTGGGAGCGTTCTCGTCAAGTTTGATGTTGTCCTTGATATAGCCCACAGCGCGGTTGGCACCGGTGGTGACAGCCTGCATGGAGGCACCGGTGAACCAGAAGATGACGCAGCCGCCAAGGATGAAGCCGATGATGCTGTAGGGGTTGAGGAGGTTGAGGATGGTGGAAGGCTCGATGCCGAGGGTTTTCTGGATAAGGAGGATGAGGGAGAAGATCATGGTGGTGGCACCTACCACAGCGGTGCCGATAAGCACGGGCTTGGCAGTGGCTTTGAAAGTGTTGCCAGCGCCATCGTTGGCCTCAAGGTAGTATTTGGCTTTCTCGAAGTCGGGGGTGAAGCCGAATTCTTCTTTCACCTCTTTGGTGGTTTTCTCGATGTCGTCTTCGATGAGGGAGAGTTCATAGACGGACTGTGCATTGTCGGTGACGGGGCCATAGCTGTCAACAGCGATGGTGACAGGACCCATGCCCAACATGCCAAATGCCACCAGACCGAAGGCGAAGATGGAATAGTAGTCGCCGAAAATGGGAGCAAGACCAATGATGGAGGAGGTCATATAGGCAATGATCATCAGCACCACGAACACCAGACCGGTCCAGAAAGCACCCATGTTGCCGGCCACGATGCCGGAGAGGATGTTGAGGGAGGCGCCGCCTTGGTCGGAGGCTTTGACCACTTCCTGCACATGCTTGGAGGTGGGGGAGGTGAAGAGTTTGGTGAATTCGGGGATGAGGGCTGCGCCAAGGGTGCCGCAGCTGATGATGGTGGCCAAGGCAACCCAGTAGTTGTTGCCGAGGTCGGCCAGGAGGTAATAGCTAGCAAAGAAAGTGCCGATGATGCTCAGGATGGAGGTGATCCACACCAGGCTAGTCAAAGGAGCCTCGAAGTTGATGTCGTCGGCTTTGCCATATTTGGCTTTGGCCAATGCACCATTAATATAATAAGCAAGCACAGAAGCGATGATGCCGAGGATGCGCATGACAAAGATCCAAACGAGGAGCTGCACCTGATACTCGACAGGAACAGCCAGAAGGATGAAGCTAACAAGAGCCACACCGGTGACGCCGTAGGTCTCGAAACCATCGGCGGTGGGTCCAATAGAGTCGCCAGCGTTGTCGCCAGTGCAGTCGGCAATAACACCGGGGTTGCGGGGGTCGTCTTCGCCAATCTTGAAGACCACCTTCATGAGGTCACTTCCGATGTCGGCAATTTTGGTGAAGATGCCGCCAGCGATGCGGAGGGCAGAAGCACCCAGCGATTCGCCGATGGCAAAACCGATGAAGCAGCTGCCAGCGAGATTCTCGGGCATGAACATGAGGATGACCAGCATCAGCACCAGTTCAACGCAGATGAGCACAATGCCGATGCTCATGCCAGCGCGGAGAGGGATGTTGAGGAGGTCGAGCGGTTTGCGGCGGAGGGAGGCGAAAGCCATGCGGGCATTGGCATAGGTGTTCATGCGAACGCCAAACCAAGCCACGCCATAAGAACCCAGGATGCCGATGATGGTCCAGATGAGGACGAGGCAAACGGCACCGGCACTCATGCCAGAGAGCAGGCCGAAATAGAGGGCGATGGCTGCGCCGATGAATACAAAAAGAATGACAAGGAACTTGCCTTGCTGCTTGAGGTAGGTGGAGCAAGTTTTGAAAATAACATTGCCTATTTCAAGCATGGATTTGTGCGCTTTCAGTTTGCGCACATTGTTGAATTGCCAAAAGCCAAAGAGAAGACCGAGAATAACCACAGCAAATCCCCAATACAGGATTTGCGATTTGGGATCTTGGGCGAAATGTTGGGGCATTTCTAAATCAGCCTCGCTTGCAAAAGTGATAAATGGAAGCGCGAGAGTAGCAAAGAGCGTTGCTAATTTTTTCATAACTAGAGTATTATTTTATTACTATCGTGTTTATTGCTTTAACAAAGTTACTATTTTTTATTGAATTACCAAAAAAAATTGTATTTTTGCAGAAGAATTTCAAATTCTAACACGATATATATTGATTTTACAATAAAATATTTAGAACATGATAGAGCAGAAACTGCAACAGGCAATTGCATCCGAATTGAAAAATCTCTACAGCATCGAGGTGAGCCCCGAAGCTGTGGTACTCCAAACTACTAAGAAAGAGTTTTCTGGCGACTATACCGTGGTGGTATTCCCATACGTGAAGCAGGCTCGCAAGTCGCCCGAAATGGTGGCCAATGAATTAGGCGCAGCCGTGAAAGCAAGTGTGGATGAGGTGTGCGATTTCAACGTGATCAAGGGATTTTTGAATTTCTCTATTGCCGACAGCTATTGGGCTCAGTTTGTGTCGTGCAGCGCTTGCAATGCCAGCTATGGTTTCCGCCCTGTGAACACCAGCGACAAACCCATCGTTATTGAATATTCCTCCCCCAATACCAACAAGCCCCTCCACTTGGGCCACATCCGCAACAACCTCCTTGGCTGGTCGGTGAGCGAATTGCTGGCTGCCAATGGCGCCCATGTGAAGAAGGTCAACTTGGTGAACGACCGCGGCATACACATCTGCAAGTCGATGCTGGCCTGGCTCCGCTTTGGCAACGGCGAGACCCCTGAGACTTCGGGCATGAAAGGCGACCACCTGGTGGGCAAATACTATGTGGAGTTTGACAAGCACTACAAAGACGAAATCAAGCAACTCATGGCCAACGGCATGGAGGAAGAGGAAGCCAAGAAACAGGCACCTCTGATGCTGGAGGCTCAAAGCATGCTCAAACGCTGGGAAGATGGCGACAAGGAGATCAGAGACCTTTGGGCCAAGATGAACGGATGGGTGTATGCTGGTTTCGATGAGACTTATCGCCGACTGGGTGTAGGTTTCGACAAGATTTATTACGAGTCAAATACCTATCTGCTGGGTAAGGAATTGGTGCAGAAAGGACTTGATATGGGTGTGCTTTTCCGCAAGGAAGACGGCTCTGTGTGGTGCGACCTCACTGGCGACGGCCTTGACCAAAAGCTGCTCCTCCGCAAAGATGGCACCTCGGTGTATATGACCCAAGACTTGGGCACTGCCATGCTCCGCACAGGCGATTTCGATGCCGAACAGCTGATTTATGTGGTTGGCAATGAGCAGGACTACCACTTCAAGGTGTTGAAACTCATCTTGGGCAAGCTGGGCTTTGACTGGGGCGAGAAGGTTTATCACCTCTCTTACGGCATGGTGGAGCTGCCCAACGGCAAGATGAAATCCCGCGAAGGTACTGTGGTGGATGCCGACGACCTGATTACCGAGATGGAAGCCACCGCCGAAGAGATGTGCCGCGACCACGGCAAGAACGACGGCATGAGCGATGAGGAGCTGAAGAACCTCTATCATATCTTGGCTATGGGTGCACTCAAATACTTCATCCTCAAGGTTGACCCCACCAAGAATATGCTCTTCAATCCAGCCGAGAGCATCGACTTCAACGGCAACACCGGCCCCTTTATCCAATATACCCATGCCCGCATCCGCAGCATCGTGCGCAAGGCCGAAGAGCAGGGTATCAATGCCGCTGAGGCTGCCCCGTTGGCATCCCTCACCGAGAAGGAACGTGCTGTAATCAAGAGTTTGCACGATATGCCCGGCATTGTGGCTTCGGCAGCATCCAATTTCAGCCCCGCCATGATAGCCAACTATGCCTTTGACCTGGCAAAGAATTTCAACAGTTTCTATCAGGACACACCCATCCTCCGCGAAGAGAATGCCGAGGTGAAGGCTTTCCGTGTTCAGCTTTGTGCTTTTGTGGCTCAGGCCCTCAAGAACGCTATGCATATCTTGGGTATCGAAGTGCCTGAACGCATGTAATTATGATATTTCAATAATAACAGAATCAAGGGTGGGTTCGCCCTTGATTCTGTTGTTCTGTAACTGATGTAAGCAATGATATATCAATTCGATTTTACTATTCCCAACTACTTGTGCGACAACCACGACACGCTGAATATGTGGGGTTGTGCCAGACTGATGCAACAGGGAGCCGATGACCATACCAAGCTGTTTGGCATTGGATTCTCGCAACTCATTCAGGACCACAAAGCCTGGGTGCTCTGCCGCACCTTTTATGATGTGCGCCGACTGCCCAAGGAATATGAGCGAGTGACTGTGCGCACCTGGTCGCGCGGCACGGATGGGCTCTATGCTTGGCGTGATTTTGAGATGCTGGACGAGCAGGGAAACCTCTTGGTGGCATGTGCCACTAGCTGGGTGATATTGGATACAGAGGCTCGCCATGTGCTTCGTTTGGGAGAGTTGATCGAAGGTTTTGAACACCACCCCCAGCAGGCCACCGACAAGGATAAGCTGGGTCGCATTCGTATGCCTAGAGGTGCTGAACCACAGTTGATTGTTGAGCATCAGCCGGTGCTGCTCTCCATGATTGACCACACCCAGCATGTCAACAATGCTGAGTATGTGAAATGGGTATTTGACCACCTGCCTGAAGGGGCTAGTACCCAGGCTCCATTCCGTCTGGATGTGGAATATATCCGTGAAACCCATCCCGGCGATGCAGTGTCCATTGCCCATCATTACCAAGCAGATAACAACACCCATTACTTCCGTATCGACAATTCACAATCTACAGCCGTCATTGTCACCCTTAACTATTAAGTCCAATGAAACGTATTGCCCTCCTATTACTAATTGTTGTATTGACAATCACCTCGCTGCAGGCGCAGAAACCTCGCAAAGGTTTGTTCCATAAGAAGCCTAAAACTGAGGTGGCAGATTCCAGTGTGGCAGGCGTGACCCGCTTGCTGGAGGTGATGGATTTGGTCAACCACATGTATGTGACCGATCCCAATACCGACAAACTCTCAGAGACCGCCATAAGGGCGATGCTCACCAGCCTTGACCCCCACAGCATCTATGTGCCTGCCAAAGAGGTGGAGCGCACCAACGAGGCTCTGGTGGGTAACTTCGACGGAGTGGGTATTGTCTTTTCTATTTATAATGACACCGTGCGTGTGAGCGAGGTGTTGGCAGGTGGCCCTTCGGAGAAAGTAGGATTGCTCAATGGCGATAAAATCATCCGCATAGACTCTATTCCATGCACAGGCGACAGCGCCACCAATGCTTTCGTGTATCGCCATTTGCGTGGCCCCAAAGGAACTACGGTGGTGGTGGAAGTGTTGCGTGGCAAGGAAAAACTCGTTTTCCACATCATCCGCAACAAGATTCCCATCCACTCTGTGGAAGTGTATTTCATGGAAGACGATTCCATTGGATACATCAGCCTGCTGCGTTTTGCCCGCAACTCGGTGGATGAGTTCCGCCGCGCGTTGGCCGACCTCAAGAAGCAGGGAATGCAGTCGTTGATACTGGATTTGCGTGGCAACACAGGCGGATTTTTGGATATTGCCTGGGGCATGTCCAATGAGTTTATTTCCACGGGTCGCTTGATTGTATATCAAGAGGGTAGGGCACAGTCACGCCAGGATTTCCGAGCCAATCACAGAGGCACTTTCCGCAAAGGCGACTTGGTGGTGTTGGTGGATGAAAATTCTGCCTCGGCATCAGAGATTGTCAGCGGCGCAGTGCAGGATTGGGATCGCGGCACGATTATTGGCCGTAGAACCTATGGCAAAGGACTTGTGCAGCGCATGTTCCAACTCTCCGATGGAGGTCAAGTGCGCATCACCACAGCCCGATATTTCACTCCCTCGGGCCGTTGCATACAGAAACCCTACGACAAAGGCACCGACGACTATAACGCTGAACTCTCGCGCCGTTACCGAAAGGGAGAACTTTTCTCGGTAGATTCCATCCACTTACCCGATTCGCTCAAGTTCAAAACCTACGGCGGCCGCACCGTTTATGGTGGTGGCGGCATCATGCCAGATATCTTCATTCCGCTGGATACGACCCCCTCCACCAAGTATTATCAGCTCTGTCGTCGCAAGGGGGTGCTTACCCAGTTCCCTCAGTATTATGCCGACCATCTGACCAACGATTCTTTGGCTGCTACTTTTGAACTTTTTTTGGCCAACTATCAAAAACTTGGAGTGGATTCACTCTTTGTCCAATTTGCTGCCGAAAAGGGGGTGGTGAAAGATTCGGTGCAGGAGACCGTGGGCGACAGTTTGTTGCAGTTCAACGACCATTTCCTTTCACTTCAGCTCAAAGGCCTTGTGGCCGACAGGCTTTTCGGTCGTGGCCACTACTATCGCATCATGAAAGATGAAGACCGTTTCTATCAAGAGGCTTTGACCCATCTGCGTAAGAAACGTAGAGGAGAATAGAATCCCCTGACTGCCCATGCTGCTTATGACCGAGTCGAGTCATTTAAGACTAGGCTCGATCAATAGCAGCGTTTTTTTTCATCAAGAAGGTGATGCAGCGCCTAGCTAGGCAGCCTGTGGAGTTGTTACTTTTTTTGTTTATTTAAAAAATTATTTATATATTTGCAGAACCGCTACTTATATAAGCTGGCGGAAGAATGCACTGTATTGCAGTGTGATAATATTTATTTATATATGAGTGAAAATTTAGATATAGCAAAAACTAAGGTAAATGTTCAGAGTGAATACGGCCATCTGAATGCCGTGTTGCTTCATCGTCCGGGTATAGAAATCGAACGCATGACCCCCACCAACGCTGCTGAGGCTTTGTATAGCGATATCCTCTGCAAACATATTGTGGATAACGAATATGCCAACTTCTCTGGTGTTTTTGAAAAGTGGTGCAAGGTCTATTATGTTGAAGACCTGCTGGCCGAAATACTGGATAAAGATGAAGTGCGTCTGTCTATGGTGACAGATTCGTGCAAGCATGAGAATTGCGAGCACCTGATTGATAGCTTGATGGCACTGCCCAGCCGCACTTTGGCCAAATATTTGATTGAAGGCGTACCCTACAATCCTGCCACCGATCCAAAGCACTTTGCCAAGGATCATTACACCATCAAACCGCTCTACAACCTTTTCTTCACTCGTGATGCCTCCAGTTCCATGTACGACCAGGTGCTTATCAACTCCATGTCGTTCCATGTGCGTGCTCGTGAGACCATGATTTATCGTGCCATCTTCGACAATGTGTTCCATGCTGGCACCATCTGTGCTATGGACAAATACAGCTCGGCTCGCACCGAGGGCGGCGATGTGCAGATTGCAGCTCCCGATATGCTTTGCATTGGCAATGGTATCCGTACCAACTCCAAAGGCATCCACTACTTGATGGAAAAGTTTGCCAACGAGCGTGAGCGTTTCCGCATCATCGTGCAGGAACTGCCCCAGCATCCTGATTCTTTCATCCATCTGGATATGGTGCACACCTTCTTGGGCAGCCACCAGGTGATGGCCTATAAACCCATGATTGACAAGACTGGCTGCTTTGCCGACAAAGCCACTTACCTCATCGATATTCAGAACGGCAAACCCCACTACACCGAGTGCAAAAACATCTTGGAAGCCCAGAAACGCTGTGGCATGGATATGGAACCTGTATTCTGCGGCGGTGGCGACGAGTGGTATCAGGACAGAGACCAGTGGCACAGCGGTGCTAACTTCTTTGCCTTGGATGATGGCAAGATTATTGGTTATGAACGCAATATCCACACTATTGAGGCACTGAACAAAGCTGGCTTTGACGTGCTTGATGCTGCTGAGGTTTGTGCAGGAAAGGTGGACATGCACGACTACAAGAAATTTGTTGTCACGTTCAAAGCCTCTGAATTGCCTCGCGGTGGTGGCGGCGCACGTTGCATGACCATGCCAATCAACCGAGATTAATACATTGTATTCAATATTAAATTTATATAACAATGAAAAAGTACCATCTGTTGAACAACATTATGGGCTGGGCAATATGCATCGTGGCCTGTATTGTTTACATCCTCACTGCTGAGGCAACAGCCTCTTGGTGGGATTGTGGCGAGTATATTGCCACAGCTAACAAACTGCAGGTGGGCCATCCTCCCGGAGCCCCCTCTTTCCAGCTAATCGGTCGTCTGTTCTCCATGTTCTCCTCACCCGAGAATGTGGCACATGCAGTCAATGTGATGTCGGCCGTGTGCAGCGGTTTCACCATCCTTTTCCTTTTCTGGGGCATCACGCTGATCGCCAAGCATCTCCTCCCCGATCCCAAGAATCCCGACATCAAGGATTTCCGCACTTGGGGCGTATTTGCTGCTGGTATCGTAGGTTCTTTGGCCTACACTTTCAGCGATACTTTCTGGTTCTCAGCTGTTGAAGGCGAGGTGTATGCTATGTCATCATTCTTCACAGCAGTGGTGTTCTGGGCCATCCTCAAATGGGAGGAACAGGCCGACGATTCTCGCTCGCTCCGTTGGTTGGTGCTGGTGTGCTTGCTGGTGGGTATTGCCATCGGTGTACACTTGCTCAACTTGCTTACCGTGCCTGCTATCGTATATGTGGTTTATTTCCGCAAGTGGGAGAAAACCACTTTCAAAGGCTTTGTCTATAGTGGTATCATCAGTTTGGTGCTTCTGGCTGTTATCCTTTGGGGTATCATCCCTGGCATTGTGAATGTTGATTCTGCTTTCGACCTCTTCTTTGTCAACACTTTGGGCCTGCCTTTCAATACTGGCACCATCTTCTTCTTTGTCCTTTTGGCTGCCTTTATCGCATGGGCTTTGTGGTTCACTTCGCCCAAAAAGAAGAATCTGCCCATCTGGAATGCTTCGGCATTGGGTCTGCTGATGCTCATCATCGGCTACAGCACTTTCTTTGTGCTGGTTATCCGTGCCAATACCAACACTCCGCTGAATGAGAATGCTCCCAAGGACGCTGTGGCTATGCGTGCTTATCTGGGTCGTGAGCAGTATGGCGACACTCCTCTGCTCACTGGCCAGTACTACACTGCTGGCGATCCCGTGGATGCTAAGCGCGGCTACACCAAGTATGTGCGTGGCACCGACGAGAGAGGCAAGGATCGTTATATCCCCGCTTCCTATCAGCAGAAGTTCATCTATCGCCAGAACCACACCGGCGTTTTCCCCCGCATGTATAGCAACGATAAGGATCGTCGTCACCCCCAATTCTATGAATATTGGGCAGGCAAATGCCGCGGCGACCACAAGCCCACCGCTGCTCAGAACATGAAATATTTCCACGGTTATCAGATGGGATTCATGTACTGGCGTTACTTCATGTGGAATTTCGCAGGTCGTCAGAACGACATCCAAGGCCATTATTTCAACGATGATGGCACCCGCGACTATATGAACGGCAACTGGATTTGCGGTATCAAGGCCATCGATGAGGCTCGTCTCGGACCTCAGAGCAACATGCCCGACCACATGAAAGAAAACAAGGCTCGCAATGTTTATTACCTCCTGCCTTTGATTCTTGGTATTGTGGGTCTTATCTACCACATCCGTCGCAACAAGAAAGATGCATTCATCGTGTTCATCATGTTCTTCATGACCGGTATAGCTATTGGCATCTACCTCAACATGCCTCCCCGCCAGCCCCGTGAGCGTGACTACGCTTTCGTTGGTTCCTTCAGCTTCTTTGCTATGTGGATTGGTCTTGGCGTGATGGCATTGGCCGACTGGCTGACCAAGCTGGTGAAGAAAGAGCAGATGTACAAGTTCATCATGCCTGTTGTATTCTTGGTGTGCATGTTCTGTGTGCCTGTGCTCATGGCCAACCAGAACTGGGACGACCACGACCGTAGCGAGAAATATGCCGCTCGTGATTTTGCTGAGAACTATCTTGCATCTGTGGATGAAAATGGTATCCTCATCACCTTTGGCGATAACGATACATTCCCCCTGTGGTATGCTCAGGAAGTAGAGGGTTTCCGCACCGATGTGCGCATCCTCAACTATACCCTTTCTGGCATGCACTGGTATTGCGAGCAGCTCTACAACAAACTCTATGAGAGTGAGGCTATCGATTTCACTCTGCCCAAGGAATTCTATGGTCTGGGCAAGGATGTGGTTTACCTCCAGGATCGCAGCAGCGAATACTACGAGGTGACTGATGTGCTTTCTTTGTTGCGTGATCATCCCGAGAAATTCATTGCTCGTGATGGCCGTGGCGAAGAAGTGACCCTCATCCCCACCACCCATTTCAAGATTACCCTTGATATCCCCGATTTGGTGAAGCGTGGTGTCATCCCCGCCGACATCGCCGATAAGGTGGAACCCGAAATTCGTTGGACCATCACCAAAGGCAACCTCATGCGTCATGAACTCATGATTCTTGATTTGCTTGGCACCAACCGTTTCCGCCGCGATATCAATATCATGAACCCCGGCTATATCCAGCGTGTGTTCGGCCCCATCCGCCAGTATGCTATCCAGGATGGTATGAACTTCAAGCTGCTGCCCTATCAAGCCAAGAATTTCCAGCCTATTTTCTTCGACAAGCGTGAGAACAACTATGCTGTTCAGTGCTTCACCGAAGAGAGCTACGATTATTTCCTCAATGGTTGGAAAGATGCCGATGGCAATGTCCATCCTCTCCAGTGGGGTAACCTCAATGCCAACATCTATGTTGACCCCGTCAGTTACAATATGGGTACTGTTCAGCGTCAGACCTTCTGCATCGCTGCCAAGGAACTGCTGGCCAAGGGTGATACTGTCCGCGCTCGTGCTATGCTCGATGTTTCCGACAGTTGTTTCCCCGAAAGCAATTTCTGCTACGACAAGTACAGCATGATGATGATTGACCTCTACTATGATGTATTTGGCAAAGAACGCGCCGCTAAGATTTGGGACGGCATCTATCGCTACTACAGCCAAGACTTCGCTTACTTCTCTCAATACACCTCCACCAATAAAGCTCAAGGCGTAACCAACCTGATGCAGGAAACTGCGCAGATGCTTTACGGCCTCAGCCAGATGGCTCAGCAGGTGTTGGGCGATGAAGAACGTGCTAACCAGTGCATAGCGTTGCTCGGCCAGATGGGTTATCACATCTAATCAGTCAATCTTTCTATGCGTCAGAAGACCAAATTGACCAAGACGAAAGTTTTCAAGCTCACACTCTCCGAAAAAGAGTGTGAGCTCTTGAAACTTTATGCTCAAGATTACAATACCACTCGTCCAGAAGCTTTGAGAAGAATGGTAAGGGAGGCATTGAAGGAATACAAATCCCGCAAGGGTCCTATACAACCTGCCAATCAGCTTGGTCTTTTCGACGCACTTCAAATGGATATTTTTGACAATGCTTCAGGGGGCGAAGAGTAGTGCTACTCCTCGCCCTTCTCCGAAGCTGAAATATTAATTGCGCTACAATCAAAAATGATGAAAAGAATCAAAAGTCTTATTGTTTTCGTGCTGCTGGCAGTCCTTTCGTTTGGTATCTATGCTCAGCCGATGCAGCAAGACACTGTTGCGTTGAGTGAATCGGAAGCCGAAAGCGAAGAATCCTTCGACCCTGGTTCTCTTATCATCGGCCATGTGACCGACGCTCATTCTTGGCACTTGTTTGACTATTTCGACAAGTCGGGCCAGGAGCATGCTGTGGCCATCCCCCTGCCAGTGATTCTCATTCATCAAGGACATCTGGATGTCTTTCTCTCCTCTCGTTTTCATCATGGCCATGCCGATTATAAAGGCTACCGCTTGATAGGTGGCGGTGTGGTTCGCGAAGAAATCATTTGCGTGGCAGCCGATGGTCAACCTTTGACCACTCCCACCGGCGAAACAATCAAACCTATCGACCTCTCCATCACCAAAGTACCTGCCGCCATCATGATCAATGTGGCGTTGATAATCGTGTTGGTGATGTTGGCACTTCGTGGTTATAAGAAACGCCCCAACGAAGCACCCCATGGCATCCAGTCATTGGTGGAAATGCTGGTGGTGTTTGTCCGCGATAGCATTGTGCTACCCATGATAGGCGAAGCGCATTATCAGCGTTATCTGCCCTATTTGCTCACCCTTTTCTTTTTTATTTTCTTCAGCAACTGCATGGGATTGATTCCTTTCTTCCCTGCAGGTGCCAATGTCACGGGCAATATTGCCGTCACGGCAACCCTGGCATTCATCACCTTTTTCATCACCAACTTGAGCGGCAACAAGCATTATTGGATTGACATCTTCAACACACCCGGTGTTCCTGCTTGGCTCAAGATTTTCCCATTGATGCCTGTCATCGAGGTAGTGGGCATGTTCACCAAGCCCATTGTGCTCATGATTCGTCTTTTTGCCAATATGACAGCTGGTCATATTGTCATCCTCGGTTTCGTGGTCATCATCTTCATCATCAGCAATATGCTCTCCATCACGGTGGGCGCTGGTGTATCAGTCGTCTCAGTCATCTTCAGTGTGTTCATCAGTGTGCTTGAGTGTTTGGTGGCTTACATCCAAGCGTTTGTGTTCACCATGCTCACCGCGCTCTATATTGGCATGGCTGTGGCCGACCCCCATCACGAAAAATAATTCCAAATTAGAAATCTAATAACAAATACTTTATATACTATGAAATCAATAAAAGATATCAATTTCGCAGGACGCAAAGTTCTGGTCCGTGTCGATTTCAACGTCCCCATGGATGGTCAGAAAAATATCACTGATGACACCCGCATCCGTGAATCTCTCCCCACCATCAATAAGCTTCTGGCTGATGGCGCTTCTCTTATCCTTATGGCTCACTTTGGCCGTCCCAAGGGAGGCTTTGAGGCTGATCTTTCTTTGGAACCCGTTGCCAAGTATCTGTCCACTTTGATCAACCGCCCCGTGCAGTTCACCCAGGCTCTCCTTGGCGAAGGCAAGGCCGAAGAGATGGCCAAGAACCTCAAAGCTGGCGAAGTGATGCTGCTTGAGAACATCCGTTTTTATGCCGGCGAGACCAAAGGCGACGAAGTGCTGGCCAAACAGCTTGCCCAGCTTGGCGATTGCTATGTCAACGATGCTTTTGGCGCTGCCCATCGCGAGCACAGCTCCACTGCCACCATCGCCAAGTTCTTCCCCAACGATAAGTATTTTGGCCTCTTGATGGAGAATGAGATTGTGAATCTGGAGAAACTGCTCAACAACGCTCCTCGTCCCTTTACCGCCATCATCGGTGGTAGCAAGGTGAGCAGCAAGATTGGCATTTTGGAGAACCTCATCGACAAGGTTGACAATATGGTCATCATTGGTGGTATGCGCTACACTTTCACCAAAGCTTTGGGTGGCAAGATTGGCAACTCCATCCACGAAGATGATAAGATGCCCCTCGCCCTCGAACTTATGCAGAAGATGAAAGACCATGGCGTCAACTATTTCCTTCCCACCGATAGCGTGATTGCCGATGCATTCAGCAATGATGCCAATACTCAGATCGTTCCTTCCGATCAGGTGCCTGACGGTTGGGAGTCGATGGACTGCGGTCCTGAGAGCTGCAAGATGCTCCGCGATGTGATCATGAGCTCCAAGACCATTCTTTGGAACGGTCCTGCTGGTGTGTTTGAGCTTGCTGCATTTGCCAAAGGCACCAATGAAATTGCTAAATGTGTGGCCGAAGCTTGCAAACAGGGCACCTTTGCTGCTGTGGGCGGTGGCGACTCTGTGGCAGCTGTCAAGCAGATGGGTCTTGCTGATCAGATGAGCTATGTTTCCACCGGTGGTGGTGCTATGCTTGAATATCTCGAAGGCAAGGTACTGCCCGGTATTGCTGCTATCAACGAATAATTTTTTTAAGTTACATACTAGATATCCTGGTCTCTGCCAGGGTATCTAGTTTTTTATCCTATGCGAGATAAGACATTCTTACCCATCACACTGGAGGAAGTCAAGCGTTTGGGCTGGAGCCAAGTAGATATTGTCATTGTCAGTGGCGATGCCTATGTCGATCATCCTTCCTTTGGCACAGCTGTCATTGGGCGCACCTTAGAGGCTGCAGGCTATCGTGTGGCTATCATCCCTCAGCCCAACTGGCGCGACGATTTGCGTGACTTCCGCAAATTTGGTGCTCCCAGGTTGTATTTCGGTGTCACATCGGGTGTGATGGACTCTATGGTCAACCACTACACCGCTGCCCGTCGCCTCCGCCACGACGATGCCTATACTCCCGGTGGCGTTTCGGGTTTCAGGCCTGACTATGCCACTTATGTCTATGCCCGTATCCTCAAGCAATTATACCCCGAAACTCCGGTGGTCATTGGTGGAGTGGAGGCCTCCATGCGTCGTTTGGCACACTACGACTATTGGAGTGATTCGCTCAAACCCTCCATCCTTATTGATTGTCCTGCCGACCTCTTGGTCTATGGCATGGCTGAGAAAACCATGGTCAAAGTGGCCGACATGCTGGCCGACAATGAGCCATTGTACAAACTCCATTCTTTGCCCCAGGTGGCCTATGTGGATGTGAGTGTTCCCAAGACCAAAGACCTCATCATGCTGCACAGCTTTGACCAATGTCGCAAGTCCAAGCGCAGCCATGCCGAGAATTTCCATCGCATAGAAGTTGAGAGCAACAAGATAGAGGCAGCCACCCTTGTTCAGCCTTATGGCCAACAATATGTGGTGGTCAATCCTCCCGAGATGCCCATGACCACCGACGAAATGGATGCATCCTTCGACCTGCCTTATATCCGTCAGCCCCACCCAAAGTACAAGAAACGTGGCACAGTGCCTGCATTCGAGATGATCAAGAATTCCGTCAACATCCATCGTGGCTGTTTTGGTGGTTGTTCGTTCTGCACCATCTCTGCCCATCAGGGCAAGCAGATAGCCTCTCGTTCCGAAACCTCCATCATGCGAGAAATCAAAATCATGCTCAACAATCCCGACTTCAATGGCGTGATTTCCGACCTGGGTGGTCCCTCGGCCAATATGTATCGCATGGCAGGCAAAAATAAAGACCTCTGTCGCAAATGTCCTCGCTATAGTTGCATCCAGCCCAATATCTGCAAGAATCTCAATTCCGACCATGCGCCCCTTCTCGACCTTTATCAGAAAGTGAAGAAACTGCCAGGCATCAAGCATGTTTATATTGGCAGCGGCATCCGTTGCGACCTCTTCACCGATCAGAACAAGGGCTACGATTATTTTCGTCAGGTGGTGCTCCACCATGTTGGCGGTCGCCTAAAAGTGGCGCCGGAGCACACCAGTAGCCGTGTCTTGGGTTATATGCGCAAACCCAAGTTTGACCAATTCCTCGATACCAAAGCCCGCTTCGATTCCGTCTGCCGCCAGGCTGGGGTGCGTTATCAACTCATCCCATATTTCATCAGCTCTCATCCTGGCTGCCAAATCAAGGACATGGCCGATTTGGCTGTGGAGATGAAACGGCTGGGCTATCGTTTGGAGCAAATCCAAGATTTCACACCCACCCCCATGACCCTCAGCACCGAGATGTATTACACCGGTTACAATCCCGAAACCATGGAGGAAGTGTATGTGGCCAAAACTCCCAACGAAAAGAAAGAGCAAAACCTTATGTTCTTCTATTACAAGAAAGAGTGCCAGCCTCAAATCAAGCAAATCTTAAAGAAATACCATCTCGATGCCTACATACCCAAACTCTTGGGGCGTTAGCACTACACAGGCAAATAAGATAAACAAAAAACCGGAATCCTCCTATCGTGAGCATTCCGGTTTTTCTTTATAGTTGTTATTTCATGTTCTTCAGTAGCGAACCCAGCAGGCCTCGACCCAATTTGAAGGCAGTGTTCACCAATTCTCGTTTGGCCTTCTGAGCCGCCATCTTTTCCAGGCTGCCCAGCACGCTGTTGTCCTTTTGGCGTTGCCGTTCGCGTGCTTCGGCTTTGCGTTGCCGCTCTTCGGCTGCTCTCTGTCGCTCCTCTTCGCGCTGGATTTTGGCTTGTTCTTTTTCCAATCGAGCTTCCTCTTTCTGCTGCGCGGCCAACTCTTTGGCTGCTTGCTGCTCGCCCAGTCGTTCCGTCAGTATTTCAAAAGCCGACTCGCGGTCAATCATCTTGTCGTATTTGCCAAACACCATCGAGGTCCGCATCAGCTGCAGTCTTTCTTCGGAGCCTATGGCGCCGGCTTGCCCCTGAGGAGGCAGCACTTTGGCACGTTCCACCATCGTTGGCACACCCTTGGCATCCAAGAAAGAAACCAGAGCCTCGCCCACACCCAGTTCGGTGATGACAGTGGCGGTGTCGAAGTTGGGGTTGCTGCGGAACGTCTCAGCTGCCACCTTCACAGCCTTTTGGTCGCGGGGAGTGTAGGCTCTGAGGGCGTGTTGCACTCTGTTGCCCAACTGACCCAACACCGCATCGGGTATGTCGGCAGGGTTTTGGGTGCAGAAATAAATGCCCACCCCTTTGGAACGGATAAGGCGCACCATCTGTTCAATCTTCTCTAGCAAAGCTTTGCTAATGCCGTTGAAGAGCATGTGCGCTTCGTCAAAGAAAAACACCAGCTTGGGTTTGTCCAAGTCGCCCACCTCGGGCAGCTGCTCGTAGAGCTCGCTCATGAGGTAGAGTAGGAAAGAGGTGTATATTTTGGGAGAGTTGACAATCTTGTCCGAAGCCAAGATGTTAATCACGCCGCGTCCTTGACGAGTTTGCATAAAATCGAAAATGTCGATAGCTGGTTCGCCAAAGAAGAGGTTGCCCCCTTGATCCTCCAAACTCAGCAGACCGCGTTGGATAGCACCCACGGTGGCGGTGCTGATGTTGCCATACGAGGTAGTGTATTGCGCGCGGTTGTTGCCCACTTCTTCCAGCATTTTGCGCAGGTCTTTCAAGTCCAGCAACAGCAGATTCTGGTCATCGGCAATGCGGAACACCAGGTTCAGCACATCGCTTTGCGTGTCGTTCAGGTCCAGTATGCGGCTCAGCAGCATAGGCCCCATTTCGCTGATAGTGGTGCGCAATGGGTGTCCCTGTTCTCCAAATACGTCCCAAAAACACACAGGCGAAGCTGTGTAGGCAAACCCCTTTGCAGCCAGACCGTTGTCGGCCACGCTTTTCTCGAAGTGCACATTGCCGCCGCCGGCTTTGCCCACGCCCGAAAGGTCGCCTTTGATATCGGTGGCAAACACAGGCACACCCATGGCGCTGAATGTTTCGGCCAGATTTTGTAGCGTGCATGTCTTGCCGGTGCCGGTGGCGCCAGCTATCAATCCGTGCCGGTTGGCCATAGCGGGCAGTATGCCCAATAGATTATTGCCTGCAATTGCATTGAGTGGGGTACCAGTGTTGTCAATCATAAATGAGTAATTTAAGTGAAACTTGCTATTTCTAACGGAATAATTCTAATATTATTGTTTCAATCAATCACGTTTTTGCCATAATCAATATCCATTCCCCGTTTCAAATTAATTAAGAGAAGTCATAATAATTTTTTCATTTTCTCGTTATCACATATCAAATGTGATAAAAAATGATGATCAAAGACAATTTAACTCAAGTGAATAGCACCATTGCTGAAGGTGTGCGACTGATTGCGGTGTCCAAAACCAAGCCCGTGGAAGATTTGCAAGAAGCCTACGAGGCTGGCCAACGTCTTTTTGGTGAAAACAAAGCACTCGAAATGCGCGACAAGCATCAGGTGCTTCCCAAAGATATCGAATGGCACTTTATCGGCCATCTCCAAACCAACAAAATCAAGTACATCGCTGAATATGTAAGCCTCATCCACAGTATCGACAGCCTCAACCTCCTTCAGGCAGTCAACAAAGAAGCCATCAAGCACAACCGCGTGATTGATTGCCTCCTCCAATTCCATGTGGCCACCGAGGAAACCAAGTTCGGCCTGGATATGGCCGAGGCCAAAGCCCTGCTCGATAGTCCCGAGTATGCCCAGCTCCACAACGTCCGCATCGTGGGCGTCATGGGCATGGCAACCAACACCCCCAACCGCGACCTTATCCGTTCCGAGTTCCGTACCCTCAAAAGCTATGCTCAAGAGTTGGCCAGCACCTATTTCCAGGGTCACCCCGAGTTCAAGGAAATATCCATGGGCATGTCTGGCGACTATCAGATTGCCATGGAAGAGGGCAGCACCCTTGTGCGTGTGGGCTCTGCCATTTTTGGCGCTCGCAACTACAATATACCTGTCAACGATTAACCCTTGTTATTTTAGGAATAACCTTAAAAGCCTAATAAAATGCAGATATTTAAAAAGAAACATCAGATAGTCATATCCTATCTTGTCATCACCCTGGGCATCTTGGTTTACACCTTTGCCTGGTCGGCCGTGTTGCTGCCTGCCAAGATTGTGGGTGGCGGAGTTAGTGGTATCTCCGCCTTGATTTATTATGGCGTAGGCATCAATCTGCCTATGGGTGTCACCAATTTCATACTCAATGCCATCCTTGTATCCATTGGTTTCAAAGTGTTGGGCTCCAAATTTGGTGCCAACACCATCTATGGCATCATCATGTCGTCCGTGGCCTTTGTCTTGTGGCAGCAGGTGCTCCATGTCGAGACCCTTTTTGATGTCTCCCAGTTTGGTGGATTCATGTGTGCCATCATAGGCGGTGCACTCTGTGGCGCAGGCATAGGCATGACATTCTCCATGGGTGGCAATACTGGCGGCACCGACATCATAGCCCTCATCTTTAGCAAGTTCTATAATATCTCTCCCGGCAAAGTCATTCTGTTGATAGACATAGTCATCGTTGGCTGCTCTTATTTCCTCTCTCATCGTTTGGAGAACGTAGTCTTCGGCTACATCGTCATGGTCACCCTCTCCTATGTCCTTGATATGGTGCTCGACGGCAACAAGCAAACCTATCAAATCATGGTTTTCTCCAAGCATAATGCCGAGATTGGCCAAACCGTCACCACCGAGGTGGGCCGTGGTGCCACGCTCCTCGATGCCGAGGGCTGCTACAGCCATCAGTCCAACCCCGTGCTCATTGTCATGGTGCACAAAAGTGACAAGCCTCATGTCATGCAAATCATCCACCGCATCGATGCCGATGCCTTCATCTCTGTCACCCGCACCCAGGGTGTCTATGGTCGCAATTTCGAAAAAATCAAACTCTAAATAACTCATGAAACTCATTTCCCCCTCTCTGCTTTCTGCCGATTTCGGCAATCTCCAGCGCGACATCGAAATGCTCAACGCCAGCGATTGCGACTGGTTCCATGTCGATGTGATGGACGGCATCTTTGTGCCCAACATCAGCTTTGGCCAGCCCGTTATCAAATATATCAAGAAACATGCCCGCAAACCTCTCGACGTGCATCTGATGATTATGGATCCAGGCCGATACATCAATGATTTCAAAGAAGCTGGAGCCGATATCATCACCGTGCATTATGAAGCATGCACCCATCTCGACCGCACCCTTCATGCCATCAAAGATGCTGGGCTCCAATGCGGCGTGGTGCTCAATCCCGGCACTGCCGTGTCGCTGCTCGAAGACACCATCCAGCTCTGCGATGTGGCGCTCCTCATGTCGGTCAACCCCGGCTTCGGTGGACAGAAATTCATTGAAAACACCTACAACAAGTGCCGTCAGCTTCGCTCCCTCTGCGACCGCAAGAATCCCCACTGCCTGATAGAGATTGACGGAGGTGTCAACACCGGCAATGCGCCCTTGCTGTTCGAGGCTGGTGCCGATGTGCTAGTGGCTGGCAATGCTGTGTTCAAGTCCGATAATCCCGCCGAGACCATCAAGCAACTCAAACGCTAGTTTCAGGGTCAACCCCTACACCTTTTTTCGTCCCCTGCTATTCATTTCACCCGTGATGAGTGGCAGGGTTTTTTTGTTGTCAATCTGTTGAATAACCTTTTTATCGAGTTGCAATGGCATCGATGTCCTTCATTATTCCTCCATTAATCAACAACATAACTGCTGACTAGAAAAAAAATCAGCATTAATCAAAAAAAAGTTCGTACTTTTGTAGTCAATAAATAATTAATCACAAAAATCAAATTCTCATGAAAAGAAGATTCTTTCTGATGAGCCTGCTAGCCCTCCTGGGCACCTTTATGCTCACCTCCTGCAACAAGGAGTACACCATCACCCTTCAGTCCAACAATCCCGCCTACGGCACCGTGGCAGGCGGCGGCACCTACGCTGCTGGCACCGAGGTGACCATCATGGCCACCCCCGCTCAGGGCTACTATTTCAACAACTGGAGCGACGGCAACTACGAGAACCCCCGCGTCATCAAAATCAAGGGCAACATGACCCTCATCGCTACCTTTAGCGACCAGCCCGGTCACGGCGGCGAAGGTGGCGGCGAAGGCACCGGCGAGGCCGAGACCCTCAACGGCACCATGGACCAAAACCGCACCCTTATCGACAAGGGCCTGCCCATCGACTATGTGATCGATGGCACCCTCTACATCGATGGCAACGCCTGCCTCACCATCCAGCCGGGCGTAACCATTGCCTTCACCGGTGTTGACGGTCATATTATTGTGGGCGAGAATGCCGGCCTCAAGATGGTGGGCACCGCCGAGAAACACATCCGCTTCCAGGGTCCCATCAACAACAACAATGTAGGCTCTTGGGGATATGTCGAATACAGATCTCGCCGCACCGACAACCAGATGGAATATGTCGATTTCATCAATGGCGGCTCCAACGAAGACTTCGGCGTTATCCTCCTCGAAAATGGTGCCAAAGTATCGATGAAACACTGCACCATCGACGGCAGCTTGGGCTACGGCGTTCGTCCCTGGTATGGCGAACCTGATTTCTATGCTTTCGAGAACAACACCATCCGCAATTGCGCCCAAAGCCCCATTATAGTCAACAACGTTCTGATGCTCAACCATGTTGGCACGGGCAATGTGTTCGAAAACAATGGCAAGAACTACATCTGGTACTATGGCGATGTCACCGATAACGATGCCACCTTTGCCAACCATGGCATCCCCTACTTCTTCGACAGATGGGTTGATATTCGTACAAAGATGGTAGTTGACGCCGGCGTCACCCTCCTTATGGCCGAGCAAACATCTCTCCGAGTTTCTGAAGACGGCATGCTCCAGGTCAATGGCACCGCCGATAATCCCGTCCACATCCGTAGTATTGTTGATGATCCTGGCGCATGGAAGGGTATCGTCTGCGAAAGCCACAAAACCACTCAGGGCGGCAACTACATCCACCATGCCGTCATCTCCGGCTGCGGCTATGATGAGTCCGCCTGTGTCGAAACCTATTGGGACGGCACCATCAATCTCGAGAACGTAAGCCTCAACGGTTCCGGCTACGG
>JAKSMP010000032.1 GCA_024400505.1 Bacteroidales bacterium
CGGTTATCTCCAAAATAGGCAGTAGGAATAATGGAATAAGGTAGCAGGTAGTAGGTAGCAGGTAGTAGGTAGCAGGTAGTAGGTAGCAGGTAGTAGGTAGTAGGTAGTAGGTAGTAGGTAGTAGGTAGTAGGTAGTAGGTGGGCGGGAGCCGTCGATTCGGGATTTACTTCATTATTTTAACCGCGAAAGACGCGAAAAAACGCTAAATTTTTATAGGCATGAAGGGGTATCGAAAGACGCAAAAATACTCTTTGTTCCAAAGAGTATCCTTGTAACGCCAGATTATTTATCACAGATCACAGAAATCACAACATGAAATATTTTACCATTAGAGAACTTAGCAATTCAGCAACCGCCCTCCGTTTGGGCATAGACAACACGCCATCGGCTGAGGTGATGCGCAACCTTGCCAAACTGACCGACCTTTTGCTTGACCCCGCCCGAGAGCTGTGGGGTAAACCCTTGGTGGTGACCAGCGGATACAGGTGCGCGAAACTGAATGAGCTGGTGGGCGGCGTGGCGGGCAGCCAGCACCTGAGGGGGTGCGCCGCCGATATAGTGACCCTGGGCAACAACCGGGTGCAGAACTACCAGCTATACCAGATGATAAAATCAAGCTCGCTGCCCTACGACCAACTGATAGCCGAGAAAGCCCGCTGCGGCGGCTGCAACTGGCTGCACATCAGCTTCGCCCCAACCGGCAAACCGAGACGCGAAGCGTTGGAGAGCAGGTAGGAGGTTTTTAGGTAGTAGGTAGTAGGTTTTTAGGTAGGAGGTAGTAGGTAGCAGGTGGGCGGGAGCCGTCGATTCAGGATTCACTTCATTCATATTAATTGCGAAAGACGCAAAAAACGCTAAATTTTTATAGGCATGAAACGGCAAGAGAGGATATCGAGAAACGCAAAACTTCGTTTGTTCCAAAAATCTAAATATCGGATTGACTTTCGTGTTTTTGCTTGCTTTAGCAAGCCCATTGCTGGCGATTTGAAAGAATTTGGTGTTGAGTGATACAAAATAGATGACTGATGCTGGCTGGCTATGGCGCAGGGATGAAGAATGACTGCTATAGGTGGCTGAAAAATGGGAAGTTGTGAGTTTGATTTTGTCAGTTTGATTTTTTTTTGTACTTTTGCAGAATTATTATGAAGAAATTTGTCCATTATATAATATTGATTGTGATGTTGGTTTTGTCGGCTAGCCTTTCGGCCCAAGACAGACCCAACGCCAAGAAGAATACGGTGTCGAAACCCAAGGTGTCGAACACCAAAAGCAGCCAGATCAAGTACAACAAATTGGTGAAAACCAAAGATCCAACTGATGAGTATTCGGGTGTGAGGACCAACGATTTCTCGCAGAAGAAGACCAAGCAGAAGGTGGACAACGACACGGTGGATGTGGCTGATGATATTGAGACCAAGTCGTCGTCGAGCAACGATTACTATTATTTTGACGAGAGTCCGCAGGATCGCGACGCCCGCGAGAACGCCTTCTATGAGGCTTCGCGCATCAGCCGCCCCCAGCCCAAGGAACGCCCCGGCCAGCCCGAGGAGGAGATGGACAACGGAGGGGTGATGAATGTGCCTTATGCCTATTCGCAGACCGAAGACCCGGGCGTGGACAGCGAGGACGATATTCTGCTGGCGGGCGACTCGGCCATGGTACATTCGATGAAGATGGATGTGTCAACCATGCAGCCGGTGACGATCACGCTGGTGAACCCCGAGCAGGGCAAGAACTTTGTGTTCCCCACTCCGCAGCGCGCCATCCCCACCTCGCATTTCGGCCCTCGCCGCCGCCGATTCCACTACGGCATTGATTTGGGACTGCCCACGGGCGAGCCAATATATGCGGCGTTTGACGGCGTGGTGAGGTTCTCCAAGTACAACAGCTCCTATGGCCACCTGGTGGTGATACGCCACGACAACGGCCTGGAGACCTATTATGCCCACTTGTCGAAGCGCCATGTGGCACCCGGCATGAGGGTGAAAGCGGGCGACTTGATAGGCCTGTGCGGCAACACGGGACGCTCGCGCGGATCGCACCTCCATTTTGAAATCCGCTACAACGGCAATGCCATGAACCCCGAGAATGTGATAAGCACCGACACCCGCGACCTGATATCGCCCACCCTCACGCTCACCCGCGACTCGTTCCGCAAGGTGGCCAAACGTGGGGCAGAGAACACCAGCTCGACGGGCAACCGCCCATCCAGCAACTACAGCGGCGACGGCAAATACTACAAGGTGCGCACAGGCGACACGCTGAGCCGCATTGCCCAGCGCAACGGCACCACGGTGGGCAAGCTGTGCAAGCTCAACGGGCTGAGAGAATCGTCGGTGATAAGACCCGGACAAAAGATAAGAATACGCTAATGATGGAAGTATGCGCCTAGATATACTCACACTTTTCCCCAATATGATGTCGATGTTCTTTGAGGAGTCCATCCTCAAAAGAGCGCAAAAGAAAGGCATTGTGGAGGTTGTGTTTCACGACCTGCACGACTATTCGCTCTCGCGCTATGGCAGCGTGGACGACTACCCCTACGGCGGCGGAGCAGGCATGGTGATGGCGGTGGAGCCACTGGTGAACTGCATTGAAAAGCTGCAGGCCGAGCGCCGATACGACGAGGTGATATACACCGCGCCGGACGGCGAGATGCTCTCCCAACCGATGGCCAACACCCTCTCGCTGAAGGAGAACCTGATGATACTGTGCGGCCACTACAAGGGAATTGACGAGCGCATCCGCGAGCATTTTATCACCAAGGAGATTTCTATAGGCGACTATGTGTTGACGGGTGGCGAGTTGGCCACAGCGGTGATTGCCGACACGGTGATAAGGCTCATACCCGGCGTGATAGGCGACGAGCAGTCGGCCCTGGGCGATTCGTTCCAGGACGGATTGGTGGCTCCGCCCGAATATACCCGCCCGCCAGAGTTTCGCGGGTGGAAGGTGCCCGATGTGCTGCTGAGCGGCAACCATGCCAAGATAGAGCAATGGCGCTATGAGCAGGCTGTGGAGCGCACACGCCAGCGCAGACCCGATCTATTGAAAAAGAATTAAATTAAACACAATACACAAGTAAGCGATGAACGAATTTGAAAAATATGCAACCAAGCATTGCGGTATCAGCAGTACCACGTATGCCAAATATACTTCGGCAATCAATAATTCGATGACGCCCTACATCATCGAGGAACGCCAGTTCAACATGGCCCAGATGGACGTGTTCAGCCGTTTGATGATGGACCGCATCATCTTTTTGGGCACCGCCATCGACGACTATACCGCCGATGTGATCCAGGCTCAGCTCCTCTTCTTGGAGAGCCTGGACAGCACCAAGAATATATCCATCTACATCAACTCCCCCGGAGGATCGGTGTATGCCGGATTGGGCATTTATGACACCATGCAGTATGTGCGCCCCAAGATTGCCACCATCTGCACCGGACTGGCTGCCTCCATGGCCAGCGTGCTGCTGTGCGCAGGCGAGAAAAGCATGCGCAGCGCACTGCCCCACAGCCGTGTGATGATCCACCAGCCCATGGGCGGCGCCGAAGGCCAGGCCAGCGACATGGAAATCACCTGCCGCGAAATCCAGAAACTGAAGAAAGAACTATATGAAATCATTGCCGAGCACAGCGGCCAGACTTTTGAGAGGGTGCATGCCGACAGCGACCGCGACCACTGGTTCACGGCCCAGGAGGCGCTGGAATATGGCATGATTGACGAGGTGTTGCGAAAGAAATAAGTTTAATTATTAATAATTCTGTTGTAGGTATCACCCGCAAGGGGGTGATGACGATTGGGGGTCTCGCCACTCTTTTTCATAAAAGATGAGCAGAGCCCCCTTTCCGATTAATGGAGTATAAAGGTGGGTTGTGCAAAATCCGCCGATAGAACAGATGAATAAATGATGGGCAATTATCCTAGAAAAACCAATGGTTTTTTGAGGGGGCGTTGCCTAAATGAAAAATAACTGTAATTATGCAAGTGAAGATTATCAACAAATCGCATCATGCGCTGCCCAAGTATGAAACAGCCCATGCGGCAGGACTAGACCTGCGCGCCTACCTGCCCGAAGGCCCCGTCACCCTGCAACCCCTGGAACGGGGCATGGTGAAGACGGGACTTTTTATTGAACTGCCCGTGGGCTACGAAGCACAGGTGAGGCCGCGCAGCGGACTGGCCTTGAAGAAAGGCATCACCGTGCTGAACTCGCCTGGCACGATTGATGCCGACTACCGCGGCGAAATATGCGTGATATTGATCAATTTGTCGCAAGAGCCATTTGTGATCAACGATGGCGAGCGGATTGCCCAGATGGTGGTGGCCCGCCATGAGCAGGCAGAGCTGATTGAAGTGGAAGAACTCACCCAGACGGAGCGCGGCGCAGGCGGATTTGGCCATACTGGAGTATGAAGCGCGCGATGGTGATGCTCCTCTGGCTGATGGGCTCGTGGGGGCTGTGGGGGCAGACTGCCGCCCGCATGGCCACCGGGGCCGAGCAGGTGGAGGAATATGTGAGACTGGCGCAGGGCAAGCGGGTGGCCGTGGTGGCCAACCAAGCCTCTGTGGCAGGCGGCAAACATGTGGTGGACATCCTGCTGGAGAGAGGGGTGGAGGTGCGCTATATACTGTGCCCCGAGCACGGTTTCAGAGGCGCAGCCGAGGCCGGAGCCAAGGTGGCCGACGGCGTTGACCCGCTGACGGGGCTGCCGCTCATTTCGCTCTACGGCGATGCCAAGAAACCCAGCCCGAGTGTGCTCAAGGGGGTGGAGCAGGTGGTGTTTGACCTGCAAGATGTGGGATGCCGATTCTACACCTATATCTCCACCCTGCACTATGTGATGGAATATTGCGCCGAGAATGGCGTGGAACTGGTGGTGCTGGACAGGCCCAACCCCAATGCCTCCTATGTTGACGGCCCGGTGCTGGAAGAGAAATACCGGTCGTTTGTGGGCATGCATCCCGGGGTGCCGGTGGTGTATGGCATGACCATAGGCGAATATGCCTGCATGATTCAGGGCGAAGGGTGGATAGCCTGCCACGACTCGCTGCAGATGCATGTGGTGGCGTTGCAGAACTATACGCACGACAGCCTCTATCATCTGCCCATTGCCCCATCGCCCAATCTGCAAACCGACCAAGCCATTGCGCTGTATCCCAGTTTGTGTCTTTTTGAGGGGACGAATGTGAGCGTGGGCCGAGGCACGGCCACCCCCTTTGAGGTGATAGGCCGGCCCAGCTATGCAAAGCATGACTACCGATTCACCCCCCGCCCGATAGCAGGCGTGAGCAACCATCCGCCCCACAACGGCAAGGTGTGCTATGGGCTGGATTTGAGCCAGGTGGAGCCGTGCAGGTGTTTCGACCTGAGCTATCTGATGGAGATGTATGCCCACAGCGACAAGCAGACATTCTTCCTCAAGAGCAACTTCTTTGAGAAGCTGGCCGGCACAGCCCAGCTGCGCCGCCAAATCGTGGCCGGAGCAGGGGAAGAAGAAATACGCGCATCGTGGGAGCCAGCATTGGCCCGTTTCAGGCAGATAAGAGAAAAATATTTGCTATACCAATAGCGCGATGAGGCAAAAGCACATTTTTTTCACTAATCCAAAAAAAATGTGTAATTTAGCAATTTGAATGGTAGATGCCGCCGACAAAAAAATGTCGGTGCAATGTACTAATAATAGTTGAATTACGTTATTGCAATAAAATATAAATATATACATGAAAACGTTTAAAAAAGGACTCGCACTATTAGTTGTGGCTATTCTTTTGGCTGCTACAGCTGTGGCACAGAACAGCGTGGCTACGTTGGCCGACCAGCAGTTTAAGAATAAGCAGTACATTATGGCTCTCGAAAGCTATCAGAAGGCTTATGAACGAGTGTCAAGCAACAAGGCTGAGAAAAATCGCATCTATTTCCAAATCGGCGAATGCTACCGCTTGATGTACAATTACCCCAAGGCCGAGCATACCTACCGCCGTTTGATCCAGGCTGGCTATTACTCGGTGGAGCCTAAGCTGTATTACTACATGGCTGAGATGTGCCGTTTTGATGGCAAGTTTGACGATGCCGATATGTATTACGACAAGTACCTCGAACTGGTGCCCGGCGACAAACTCACCCTCACCCGCAAAAAGTCCCTGATTGATGTGACCCGTTGGGCAGCCGACCGCAGCCGCCATGTGATCACCAAGCTGGCTGATTGGAACACCGACTACAACGATTGGTCTCCTCGTTTCATGGGCAACGACACCAACACCTTGGTGTTCACCTCCTCACGCTATGGCACCGAAGAGGGCGGCAAGGACGTGTGGACCGGCCAGAACTACTCCTCGTTCTACACCGTTTATAAAGACCGCAACGAGCGCTGGACCAATGCTCCTTCTGCTTTTGATAATTCCGGCAAGATCAACACCTCCAACAACGAGGGTGAAGCTTGTTTCTCGCCCGACGGCAACACCATCTATTTCACCCGATGCGACATCGTGGAGCACGAAAGCCACGACTGCGCCATCTACACCGCCACCAAGGCTGTGGCCCCCGACAAGAAAAAGAAAGCAGCCAAGAAGTCGGCTCCCGCCAAGAAAACCGACACCAAAGGCAAGAAAGGCAAAGACGCCGACAAGGGCGGAAATGACAAGAAAGGCAAGAACAGCAAAAATAGCACTGAGACTGCCAGCGAAGAAGAGTTGGCTCCTGGCGAGTGGTCAACCCCAGTGAAAATCAACCTCGGCGACAGCATCTATAACTATCTCTATCCCGCTATCACCTCCGATGGTTTGACCCTCTACTTCTGCTCTGATATGCCCGGCGGAGAAGGCGACTATGATATCTGGAAGACTACCCGCGCTTCGGTGGCCGACGACTTTGGCAAGCCTGTCAACATGGGTCCCATCATCAACACCCCCGGCCGTGAGGCTTTCCCCATCCTCTATGGCGACTCCACCATGTATTTCTCCTCCAACGGTCTGCCCGGCATCGGCGGCTATGATATCTTCAAGACCAGAATCGGCAAGCGTGTTTGCTCTCGCCCCGAAAACTTGGGTGTGCCCATCAACTCCTCCTACGACGAAATGTCCATCATCTACTATCCCGAGAATGAGGACAACCCCATGATGGAGCGCGGCTATTTCTCCTCCAACCGTCCTTTTGAAGACCCCCTCAACAAGAATACCGATAAGAAGGGTAAGAAACTGCCTCTGCCCACCTTCAACCTGTTCTCTTTCGAGCTGCCTCCGCTGCTCTATACCATCGAGGGTACTGTGCGCGACGAGAAGTCTATGCAGCTTGTGAAGGGCGCAAAGGTGAAACTCGTGGGCTCCGACGGCTCCGAGGCCGAGACCTACACCGACAAGAAAGGTTTCTATCGTTTCAACAACAGCCAGGTGAAAGGCCAGGTGGTGTATAAGATGTATTTCTCCAAGGTTGATTATTTCAGCTTGGAACAGTCTGAGAGCACCAAGGGCTATACCGTGGATAAGGATATTGTGCACGACTGCCGCATGGAGCCTGTGCCCCAGCAGCCCGTGGTGTTGCCCGAGATTCGCTACGACCTCTCCAAGTGGGATCTCAAGGAAGAGTTTATGGACTCTTTGATGGATCTGTATCTGGTGATGGTGAACAACCCCAGCGTGGTGGTTGAAATCAGAGCACACACCGACTGCCGTCCCTTCATCGGCCTCACCAACGACACCCTCTCTCAGCGTCGCGCACAAAGCGTGGTGGATTACTTGGCCAGCCGCGGCATCGAGCGCGACAGATTGGTGGCTAAAGGCTATGCAGAGCGTGTGCCCCGCACCCTCGACCGCGATGTGGTCATCGTGGTGGCAGGCGTGCCCTACACTTTCTCTGCCGGCACCACCCTCGAGTGCGACTTTATCAACGACCTGCCCACCAAGGAACATCAGGAGGCTGCCCATCAGCTCAACCGCCGTATCGAATTCCTTGTGCTCAGATCCGACTATGTGTCCAAACGTATTGTCAACAACCTGGCCTCCGATTCTGCTCTCGTAAAACAGAACGAGGATGGCACTTATATCGACCTTGTGAACGCTCCTGTTGACACCAACTTCAAAGATGTTGCCGTGATTGTGCACGACGAAGCTACTATCGATGTGACCATGATCAACACCCAGAAAGGCGAGGTGCAGGCCATCATCAATGGTGTTCAGGTGCCTATGCTCATCGACGAACGCTACAAGGAGCCTCTGGCCATCTCTTGGGAAGAGGCCATGAACATGCTCTATCAGCGCCGCATCAACAAGGAAGACTTCCCCGACCGCGATCACGCTTTTGACCCCGAAGGCAATATCCTGGATAAAGCCAAACTGGTGTTCAAAGAAATCCAGATTGGTCAGAAACACCTGTATGATGTCGAAATGATTGTGGTGAAGGGTATCGACTATAAGTTTATCATCAACCGTGCTGCACTTGGCGATTTCGGCGAATACGAGTTCGACAAGCAGCTGGGCAAACTCTATTTCTTTGACGAATAAACTCCTCACAATAACAGGCCCCACGGCTTGTGGTAAGACAAGTCTCGCCGCCGAACTGGCTTTCCAGCTCGGCGGTGAGATTATTAGTGCCGACTCTCGTCAGGTTTTTCGCGGCATGGACATTGGAACAGGCAAGGATCTGGCCGATTACCACATCCACGAAGTGGATATCCCTTATCACCTTATCGACATCCATGATGCAGGGTATGAATATAATGTTTACCAATTCCAGAATGACTATATTCGTGCCTATAATGATATCGTAAGCCGCGGCAAGCAGCCTATCTTGTGTGGCGGCACGGGCATGTATATAGAGGCTGTGGTCAAAGGCTATCAACTGGCCGACGCCCCTGTGGACATGGATTTCCGCAAACGGATGGAGGCCTACACTGACGAAGAACTCACAGCCCGCCTGGCTGGCTATATCAAGCTGCACAACCACACCGATACCGAGGATCGTGATCGCCTCTTGCGTGCCTTGGAAATTCAGGAATATCACATACAGCATCCCGATGAATATCCCCACATGCCCGAGGTGGAGCATGTGATAGTGGGGGTGAGTTTCCCTCGCGAGATAGTGGTGGAGCGAATTGGCATAAGGCTTCGCCAACGCTTGGAGGAAGGCATGATTGAAGAGGTGAAAGGGTTGCTGGATAGCGGTGTGCCCGAGCACAGGCTGCTCCGTTATGGGCTGGAATACCGCCATGTGACCAATTACCTCAAAGGCGAGTGCGGCTATGAAGAGATGTATCGCGATCTTTACACCGATATTCGCCGATTCGCTAAACGCCAGATGACTTGGTTTCGCCGCATGGAACGCCAAGGAATAGCCATCCACTGGATTGATGGAACGCTGCCTTTGGCCGACAAGGTGGCGGCGGTGGAAGCATTGATGAAATAAATAAAGGGTGACAGAATTGCCACCCTTTGTTGTATCGCTAGAAATTTGTGTTGTATTCTATCACGCGGTTAGCTTTGCGCGTTTGGTTCATGTCTATTAGCCTTTGGTTTCGGCTGCCCTTGAAGATAAGTGATAGGTCTTTTTCCTCTTGCTTGAATCTACCATCCACCATCACATCAATGTTGTCCATCAGGCTCTTGCGTCGAGGGTCGTTTTGCAGTTCTTCGTAGGTGTAGCCTGTGTAGCACCAAATGGTGAAGTTTGTTTCGGCATGTATGCGTTTGGCTAGTTCGGCAAAGCCTTCGGGGCGGAACATTGGGTCGCCACCCGAGAAAGTCACATTCATATCGGCCTTTTTGATAATGGCCAGGAGCTCATCAACAGTATAGGATGTGCCTTGGTTGCAATCCCATGTTTGCGGATTGTGGCATCCGGGGCAATGGTGGGAGCATCCAGCACAATAGATTGTTGTGCGGAAGCCTGGACCATCAACAGTAGTCCCTTCAACAATATTCAGTACCTGAATTTTATTTGTGGACAACTCGGTCATGTAGTTCTGCAAGTTTTGCTTTGTTCCAACGTTCGGTGGCTCCTACCAAATAGCCTGTGATGCGTTGCAGGCGATCGATATTGGTGCTGCCACAGCAAGGGCATTTATCAAGCTTTTTCTGTGCATCCTCATAGCCGCAGTCCATGCAACGATTGCGGTTGTGGTTCACCGAGCAGTAGCCGATATCATACTTGTCCATCAAATCCACAATGTCCATGATGGCTTGGGGATTGTGAGTGGCATCTCCGTCCATCTCCACATAGAAGATGTGGCCGCCACGGGTGAGATTATGATAGGGTCCTTCGATTTCTGCTTTGTGTTTGGGCGAGCAGTGGTAGTAAACGGGCACGTGGTTGGAGTTGGTATAGTATTCCTTATCGGTGATACCTGGGATGGTGCCAAAGTCTTTCTTGTCTCGGCGGGTGAATCGGCCAGAGAGACCTTCGGCTGGAGTGGCCAGGATACTGAAGTTGTGACAAAAACGGTCGGAAAATTCGTTGGCGCGGTCTCTCATGTAGGTGACAATGCGCAAGCCTAATTGCTGGGCTTCTTCGCTCTCTCCGTGGTGTTGGCCGATCAAAGCGATCAAGCACTCTGCCAAACCGATGAATCCAATGCCAAGAGTGCCTTGGTTGATAACGCTAGCGATGGTGTCGCTGGGTTTCAAAGCCTCACTACCCATCCAAAGGGACGACATGAGCAGCGGGAATTGCTTGGCAAGAGCAGTCTTTTGGAATTCATAGCGGTCGCATAATTGTTTGGCTGTGATTTCCAGCAGGTCGTCCAACTTGGCAAAGAATCTTTCAATTCGCTCCGACTTTTTCTCAATATCTCTGCACTCCAATGCGAGGCGCACAATATTGATGGTGGAGAAAGAAAGATTGCCTCGACCGATGGACGTTTTCTCGCCAAAACGGTTTTCAAACACACGTGTGCGGCATCCCATGGTGGCTATTTCGTAGAGATAGCGTTTGGGGTCTTCGGGATTCCATTTTTCGTGATGGTTGAAAGAGGCATCTAGGTTGACAAAGTTGGGGAAGAATCGCTTGGCAGCAACCTTGCATGAGAGGCGGTAGAGGTCGTAGTTGGGGTCGTCGGGCAGATAACTCACGCCGCGTTTCTTCTTCCATATTTGGATGGGAAAGATAGCTGTGCTACCGTTGCCCACACCCTCATAGGTGGAGTTGAGCAATTCGCGGATGATGCAGCGACCTTCGGCCGAGATGTCGGTACCATAGTTGATGGAGGAAAAAACCACTTGATTGCCTCCGCGCGAATGGATGGCATTCATGTTGTGGATGAAAGCTTCCATGGCTTGGTGCACGCGGTTGACGGTGCGGTTGACGGCATGTTGCATCATGCGGGTGTCGCCTTGCAAACCTTCGAGGGGCTTGGTTAGATAGTCGTCGAAGGGGAAGTCGTAAAGGTGCTTCAGGTCATTGCCGGTGAGGTTTTCAAGCACTTTCACTTCCTCGATATAGGTGTATCGCACAAAGGGTGCAAGATAGAAATCGAAGGCTGGAATGGCTTGGCCGCCATGCATTTCGTTCTGAGTTGTCTCCATTGAGATGCAGGCCATGATGCTGGCAGTCTCGATGCGTTTGGCGGGGCGAGACTCGCCATGTCCTGCTACAAATCCGTTGTTCAGTATTTTGTCCAAGGGGTGTTGGACGCAGGTGAGCGATTTGGTGGGGTAGTAGTCCTTGTCGTGGATGTGGAGGTAGTTGCCTTTCACGGCTTGGCGTACAGCATCGGAGAGGAGATAGTCGTCAACAAAGGGCTTGGTGGTTTCGCTTGCAAACTTCATCATCATGCCAGCCGGGGTGTCGGCATTCATGTTGGCGTTTTCGCGGGTCACATCGTTGTTTTTGGCTTCAAGTATTTCCAGGAACACTTCGCGAGTCTTTGCCTTGCGGGCAATGCTGCGCTTGTCGCGGTAAGCGATGAAACTCTTTGCCACCTCTTTGCGGGTAGAACCCATCAGCAGCACTTCCACCATATCCTGTATCTCTTCCACCGAGCATTGCTCATTGCCTTTCATCTCCACTTTGTCCACAATCTGGTAGATGAGGGTTTCGTTCTCGCCTTTTTCGGTGGTGAGCATAGCTTTGCGGATTGCAGCAGCAATCTTTTCGCGGTTGAATCCAACCACACGTCCATCTCTTTTAACAACAGTCTGTATCATAGAACAACTCTTTATTCTTTAATGTATTATAATCTCCACAATTGCAATGTGTGGATAAAGTGGGATGATGTTGATGAATGGGCATACCTTTAACGGGGCAATACTTATGCTGGGCATAATTTGACCATTGCGGAGGTATGCTTTAGCTCCCGAAAGCATCTCACATAATTGGTGGTATTAGGCAGGTCTTCTGACTTGTTCTATTTGCCGGCAATACCTTCCCATCATTTGTTGGCGACAGTGGCGTTTTTTGTCTTTGTCGGCAATTTCAAAACTCACAGCTACGGGCATAGCTCGGGATTTTCACCTGATTCCCTTTTCATTCAAAGCTTGCGTCTGCACTCTTGAACACCTAAAACCAGTTGCAAATTTACAATCTTTTTTTCATTCAGCAAAGCACAAATTTGTTAATTCTTGGACGAGATATCAACCTATTTCTTCAGGTGGTTAATATTCATATCGTTATATGAATGGGAGATTGTTAGTAACTTTTCGGGGAATAAAAGTAGCCGTTCTTCCGCCCCAATCAATGCTTTGGGGAATGGAAAAACGGCCTTGCAATGTGTTGGTAATCTATTCTTTGCCTATGAATCTGGCCACCCAGTCCATGTCGTTGGCATGGCTGATGCCATTGTCCACCCATTGCTGTGGATCGATGTAAATCTCCAGCAATTTGGCGGGGCCTTCGGAGAAAAGCTCCACTTGTTCGGCCACAGCAGGCACCAGTACGCACTCTCCCGCATGAATGGGCAGGATTGTTTCCATCGACTTCACGGCGGCAATGCCTTCAACACATAGGTAGATGACAAATGAGTCCAGCCTGCTGAAGTCTTTGCGCATGGGTTTGGTCAGTGGTATAAGGTTGGTGGTGAAATATGGGCATTTGGCCAGCTCGGTGGTGTTGTTCTCGCTATAGTTGTAGTGGGTTTTGCCGTCCTTCAGCTCGCTGAAGTCGATAGCGTCCAGTGCTTGGGCGGTATGTAATTCGCGCAGTTTCCCGTTGGAGTCGGGTCGGTTGTAGTCATAGATACGGTAGGTGCAGTCGCTGCATTGTTGCACTTCGGCCAGCAGCAACCCTTTGCCCAATGCGTGCACTCGGCCGGCGGGAATAAAGAACATGTCTCCACTTTGTGCTTCCTCCAAGTGAAGGATGCTTTCGAGCTTGCCCATGTCCAGTATCTGCTGATATTCTTCGGGGGTGACAGACTTCTCAAATCCATCTACTATCTTTGCCCCTTTCTCAGCCTCCATGATGTACCACATCTCGGTCTTGCCATTCTCCATGCCTCGCTCGCGAGCCAATTGGTCGTCGGGGTGCACCTGGATTGAAAGGTCGTCGTTGGCATCTATAATTTTCAATAGCAGGGGGAATTGGTATCCAAAGTGGTCGAAGTTCTTTTCGCCTACAAGCTCTCCCATATAGATTTCCAATACTTCGTTGATGGTGTTTTCGGCCAGGAATCCGTTCTCCACCACGGTTTCATCGTCCTCCACTCCTGAGAGAACCCATAGCTCGCCGCAGTTAGGTAGCGGGGCGTAGTCAAATCCGAGTGTGCTTATTTTGTTGCCTCCCCACACTTTGTTTTTGAACAAAGGGAGGAATTTCATGGGGTAAAGGTTTGTATCCATAATTAGCTTGAGGCGTCTTGTTGATTATTGTTATTACTTTTTGTTGCTGGTCATTGATTTGAGCACTTTGTCAAGCTCCCAAATGCGAATGTCTCTGGCCACTACCACGCCCTGGCGGTCCACCATGATGAAGTAGGGGATGTGGTCAACCGAGAGCTGTTTCAGATAGTTTGCATCCCATCCGTTGGGGTTGTCGTCGATGTCAATCACCAATGTCTTCACAGGCATGCTGCCTATCATGCGTTGGCTTTCTTTGAGTTGCTGCTCACAGCGGTCGCACCACGAGGCACTGAAAAGTATCAGGGTTGCATTTTCGGTGTCGCGCTCTTGATAGAAGGTTCGGCGGGTTTTGCTTTTGTCCAGAAAGGCAAAGTCGGGCATTTCGCTTCCTTCCGACACAGCTGGGGTTTCTCTCATCCATCGGCGCAGGAGGGTGTAGTGATAAGTGTGCCTTCCTCCATCGGCAATTTGGGTGATCATCTGCCTCAGCACTCCTTCGTCGATGGCCGACATCTGCTCATGCAGCACAAAGGAGGTGTAGATGGAGGTGGGGTTCTCTTTTACATATTGGCGTAGAAATGCGTTTGGGTCACTGGCATTGCGGTAGCGCTCCATCAGGTATCGATACTCGCTGTTGCTGCGGGAGTTTCTCACCACTGAGAGTTCGGGGCGAGTGGCGTTGAGGGTGATGCTTATTTCCGAGTTCTCCAGATAGAAGTAGAATGGGCGGCTCATGGCATCGTGCATGAGCGAGGCCAGCACAGGGCTTTCCACCTCTCCTTGGAAGAGGAACATGCCGCGATTCGACTTTTCCACCAGCGTGCTATAGGTTGAGTCGCCATTGAAGATGGTGAGGGTGAAATTGCCCGAAAGGCTACTCTCGCCGCTTACTTCAAATCCTTGAGCCCACAAACTGAGGGGCAGAAACCATATTGCACAAATAAACCACACCGCAAAACGAGTGGCTTTGCGGTCAGCATTCAAGATTTCTCTCATAAGATGTTAATCAATAGGAGTGGTAGGTGGAACCGTTTTTCTTGTTGGTGCCACGGATGGAGTAGTTGTCCTTGATGGGCTTGCTGCTCTTGTACTTCTTGGTGGGGTACATGGTGGTGGACTTCTTTGAGGATGAGCAGGAGGTGAATGCGGTGCTAATACCAGCTAAGCATACGATTACTAGCAGCGAAACAAGAATCTTTGCGTACTTTTTCATCTTCTTTTTTGTAGTTAACTATTTATTTTCAATCGATTGTAAAGGTATTTAGGCCATAGAGGTCCTTTGCTACCAAAGTACAAAGGTACGAAAGTTTTTGCACTCTTCTGGAAAAACTTTCAAAATTATCCCTGTTTTAATTGTGGCAGTGCTCTATTGTGGTATCGGGCAAGCATTATATCATAGCTGAGACTTGATTTAGGCATAAGTTAAGACCGACCCAGGTCTTAAGTTACGCCTTCGGTCGGTCTTAAGTAACGATCAAGCCCGGTCCTAAGTAACGACCAAACTTAATCTAAAGCAACGACTAAATCTTGCCTTTATTATTGCTTTATTGTCTATTTTGGGAGTCGATGATGATGGTGACAGGTCCGTCGTTGATGAGTGATACCTGCATGTCGGCACCAAATTGCCCCGTCTGCACCTCGTGGCCAAAAAGCTGAGAGAGGTGCGCAATGAATTGCTCATACAAGGGAATTGCCACATCGGGTTTGGATGCCCGAATATAGCTTGGGCGGTTGCCTTTCTTGGTGCTGGCCATGAGGGTGAACTGGCTCACTAGCAGTATGCCGCTCTCGGGCACCTCGGTGATGGGGAGGTTCATCACCCCTTGTTCGTCGTTGAATATGCGTAGCGACACTATCTTGCGGCATAGCCAGTCGATATCCTCGAACGTGTCGGCATCTTCTATGCCCAGCAGTATCATCATGCCATGGCCTATCTGCGACTTGATTTGTCCATCAATGGCCACAGAGGCTTGTTTGCATCGTTGTATTACTATTCTCATTGCTATCCTATTATGGCCAGTTTGGCGAATGCCAAGAGGAGGGTTTTCTGTCCGATGTTGTCGAAAAACACAATGGCCTTGCGGTCGTTGCCGCTGCCTTCTATGGAGAGCACCTTGCCAGTGCCAAATTTGGCGTGCTGCACGCGCATACCCACTTGTATGGCATTGATTTCAGAGGGTGGGTTCATGGCAGTGGGGCCTTTGGGTGCGGTTGACTTTTGCTGCAATTTGCGTGGTGCCGAAGGGGTGGATTCTTTGCGCTTGAGGGTGTGCTTGTTGTCGCCCGACCACTGGATTCCTTTGATGCCTGCAAAGGCGCGAGGCAAGTCGCCTACTTCGGGAAATGCCTTCTTGGGGGCAGGCATATCGATATATTGTGGGTCAACCTCTTCAACAAATCGGCTCATCTCTTGTGCCGAAGAATTGCCGTATTGATATCGGGTTAAAGCAAAGGAGAGCGTCAGTTGCTTCTCGGCACGGGTCACAGCCACATAAAATAAGCGCCGTTCTTCCTCCAGCTCTTGTCGAGAGTTGATGGACATGATGGAGGGGAAGAGATTTTCTTCCATTCCCACCACATAGACGTGAGGAAACTCCAGGCCTTTGGCTGCGTGGATGGTCATCATGGACACTTTGTTGGCATCTTTGTCTTCGCCTTTGTCCTCCGAGGTGAGCAGCAATACCTGCTGCAAGAATTGGTCGAGGGTTTTGATGCTGTTGGCCTCTCGTTGTTGCTCGGTGGCAGTGGGGTCTTCGGGTGAGAATTGCTCATCTTTCTCGCAGAATTCCTGCACACCGTTGAGCAACTCTTCGATATTCTCTATTCGGTTGGTGTTGTCGGGGTCATCGTCGTTGCGTAGCGCGGTGATAATGCCCGAACCATAGGTGATTTGCTTGGCCAGGTCGTAGGCGTTGGTGGTGGGGAGGATGGAGGAGTAGCGCTTGATCATCATGGCGAAATCCCCTAAGCGTTGCATGGTTGGCCCATTCAGCCCAAGACCAAACGAGGGCAGATTCTCCAGCACCGTCCACACGGCAACATCGTTGTCGGCTGCAGCCACACGGATTTTGTCCATAGTGGTTTGTCCAATGCCGCGGGCTGGATAGTTGATGATGCGCAGGAGCGATTCGTCGTCATAGTTGTTGACAACCAGTCGCATATATGCTAGCACATCTTTAATCTCTTTGCGTCCATAGAAAGAGAGCCCTTGATACATGCGGTAAGGTATCTCTGCACGCCTGAGCGCTTCCTCTATGGCGCGAGATTGCACATTGGTGCGATAGAGGATGGCAAAGGAACGGTAGTCGAGGTTGTCGCGCAGGTGTGCATCCTGTATTGACTCAGCCACTTGTCGGCCCTCGTCGCGCTCGTCCACGGCACGAATCAGGCGAATGCGGTTGCCTTGAGCGTTGTCGGTCCAAATCTCTTTCTCTATCTGCTCAACATTTTTGGCAATCACCGAGTTGGCGGCATTCACAATCACCTTGGTCGAGCGATAGTTCTGCTCCAATTTATAGAGTTTGAGTGCGGGGTAGTCGCGCCGAAAGTTGAAGATGTTCTGTATGTTGGCACCGCGGAAAGCATAGATGCTCTGCGCATCGTCGCCCACCACGCAGATGTTTTGAAAGCGGGCTGCCAGTTTCTTTACAATAAGATATTGGGAGTAGTTGGTGTCCTGATACTCGTCCACCATGATGTACTTGAAACGGTTCTGGTATTTGAGCAGCACATCTGGGTGGTCGCGCAGGAGTATGTTCATGTTGAAAAGCAAGTCGTCGAAATCCATCGACATAGCATTGCGCAGGCGCTGATTGTAGAGCTTGTATATCTCGCCTATCATGGGCTTGTGCGAATCCTTGTCGGTTTGTTGTATTTCGGGGTTGTTGCAGTAGTCTTCGGGCGAGAGGAGGTTGCTCTTGGCCATAGATATACGGCTGAGCACATAGCCAGGCTTGTAGGTTTTGTCATCCAGGTTGAGGCCCTTGACTATTTGTTTGATTGCCGACTTGGAGTCGTCGTTGTCGTAGATGGTGAAGGTGCTAATATATCCCAGCTTAGATGCTTCCGAACGCAGAATGCGGGCAAAGACGGAGTGGAAAGTGCCCATCCAAATATTGCGAGCCTCTGAACCCACAAGTTTGATGATACGCTCTTTCATCTCGGCTGCCGCTTTGTTGGTAAAAGTGAGTGCCAGGATGTTGAATGGGTCAACTCCTTGTTCGATAAGGTAGGCTATGCGGTGGGTGAGGGTCTTGGTCTTGCCAGATCCTGCACCAGCAATAATCATCACAGGGCCTTCGGTGCAAGCGGCGGCTTGGCGCTGCGATTCGTTCAGTTCGCTGAGAATATCCATGTAATATCAATTAAAACCTAAGAAACGTGATTTATGCTCTTTTATTGTTTCGATTCATCTTAATTACTCGTCACAAACAAATACTATTTCATTTCAAACAGCCGATACATAAATGCAATAGAATAACTATTGTCCAGCATACTTGCATTGGAGAATACTGTATTCCCTTGTTTTTGAACGCCAGAATCATCATGTTCGTGCCCGAAGAGGTGATATTTTAGGCTCAGCGCACCAACACATTCTCTTAGTATGCTGTCTCCATGATGAGAAAGCCCGGAGCCATAATCTGTCAGATCCAAAATACCCAATGGAGGCTGGTGAGTGACAAGGATATCCGTGTCGGAAGGAATCTGTTTGTAATAGTCTTTTTGGCTACCATTGATGCTGTCTTCCATAAAGAGCGGGATGCCCCAAAATCGCCATCCGTCAATCTCCACGCCCGAATTGCAAAGATAATGCACATCTTCTGGCAGACCTTCAATACCCTCAGCTCCATACAGGCACATGTCGTGGTTGCCCGCCACAAATACCTTGTGCCGATAAGGCAGGTCGCTAAACCAGTTCATGAAATCGTATGCCTCCTCTTCGCTCCCCGCAAAGGTAAAATCCCCCGAATGTACAATAACATCTGCCTCCGGCAATGGAGGCAGATGTTGATGCTTGCCATGTGTGTCAGAGATGTGAAGAATTCTCATTCCCAATAACGAGTTCTAAGGTATTCGCACAATTCGGAATACTTCTCAGCAATAGGAGACAGCAAGTCTTCGGGTGATACTATTGCAAAATTTTCATTGTTATTTCCTTTTACTGTTTTGCTTCGTAACAATCTTTTCCAGTAAAGCAATTACGTCCTTCACATTAGAATAGTACTCTTTTACTTGAATAAGCGTTAAGCCTTGATCTTTTCCGTGAGCCAAATTATGTCTATTAGCAACAATTGAATCGAGTGAAGTTCGCATAGGTTCTGTTAAATTCTCGTCAAACATTCTAACCCATTCATCGGAAAACAGCCCCAAAGTATCTGTGATTTTCTTACAATTTACACTAGTGAATGATTTAAACCTACTATTAACATAGTTTTCAACAGGCTTGGGAGTACTACCTTGAAGATAATTTGCCAATTGTCTTTTAAAGAAAGTCTCCATTAGACCAGATACCCTGATACAGATGTATTTTGCCATGTGTGAACGTAATTCGACATTATCCTTATCTATCTTGTCAGCATCTGAGATAATAGAATCCAATTTCTTTATATATTGCTGTACAACAGAATCCATACTAAATACTGCTAAACATTTTAATAGCTTTTGATATACGACCTGTCACAGAGGTGACACCTGATGTTGTACTTTCCACTAACTGCTTGTAAGATGGATCTGCCAATAACATTTCATATTGGTGTCTGAAATGATCTGCATCTGGAGTTTGATTAACTTTCATTCTCTCCAATACGCCAATCATCACAGAATCGAAAATGGCTGCATTTATCATACTTGTAGTTTTGAAGGCACTACGTCCTAATGAATTAACAATAAAAGTCAATACAGATACGAACATATCCTCAAGCTCTTCTCTTGCATGTACCTCAAAGTTTCTGTTCTTGCTCATGAAATCATTAAGGAAATACTTATAATTACCTTTATAGGTATTACGATTCAAAGCGAACGCGAAATAACGAAGTACAAGTTCTTCTTCTTTCATGCGAGAATTCTTTGAAGAAAAGAGAGAGCGCCAAACGGGCAGTTCTGTAATAGAGCACAAAAACTCATTAAAATCACCATAATAAACACAGGCGCGAACCTCCTGAGGCTGTAATGGTACGCCTCCAGTATTCAATCTTTCGAATATCATGTAGATAGAACTCTCCCCATCGTCAGGCTCTTCTTGTTTCATTACTGTTGCATGAAGGATTGATTCGTCAAGTCTATTCCTATCAAACTCAGACAGATCTCTGTATGTGCAATTCTCCAACTCTTCCTTTACACCTTTTAGTTTAAATGGCTTGCCCACCTCAAATTCACCATTATAGAACTTATATAAAGTCTGCACTCTTTGTTGTCCATCAACAATTAGCATCTTGTTGGTTTCTTTTTCTGTAGATAAAAAGATTCCGGGTACGGGCAGGCCCAAAATAAGAGATTCAATAAAACGTGATGCACGTTGAATACTCCAAACATATTTTCTTTGGAAAGGTGGAATGAAAATCTTTCCTTTTGATACCTTTGAAACTACTCCCTCAACATCATAGTCGGCTCCAAAACTAGTAATATTGTATCTTGTAGGAGGATTCTCATCCTCAACGATATCAATTATTTCTTCCATGTCTTTAAGTGTTAACTGAATATAGGTAGGCTCTAAAAAATAACATGTGGATTGTAGGTGTTCGACAGAGAGCCTAGTTTGGCTGCTTCGCACCTAAATTCAAAATGCAAAGATGCAAACTTTTTTAATCTAGACACTATTATTTGCATCTTTTCTTGTCGATTAATGTGTTTTTTGGGGCGGTGATTTCCAAAAAGACAAAATCAAATGCAAAACGGGGAAGTTTTGCATAATGCCTTGCGGCATACCAACGGCGGGCGCTGGTTTCTCCGCTTCGCTATCGGCAATGCTCCATCGGAGCATTGTCTTCAATTCATTTTTGTCACAACGATATTAGAGTTGCGGAGGTCGGCGAAGCTTTTCTCCATGCGTTCGCAAAGGCTCAGTCGTAGGTCAACCTCTAGGCTGCATGCCATGTCGTATTGTTGGTTTTGGGGCACCAAGGAATACTCCTTGAGTATTTTCATCACCGCGTTCATCGACAGGTAGTCAAACTCTATGCGGTAGCGTCGGTCCACGGTACATTCTTTAACTTTGGCTTGGCTGAGGGCATCGCGGGTGGCCTCTTTGTAGGCCACTATCAATCCCGAAGTGCCCAACAGTATGCCGCCAAAGTAGCGCACCACTACCACCAGCACATTGGTCAACCCGGCCGACATGATTTGGCCATGGATGGGTCGGCCTGCAGTGCCCGAGGGTTCGCCGTCGTCGTTGGCGCGGAAAGTCTCACCTTTAGGCCCTAGGGCATAGGCATAGCAGTGGTGGCGTGCATCGAAATATTCTTTCTTGATACGTTCCACATGCTCTTTTACTTCGGCTTCGCTGCTTACATGAAAAGCAAAAGCCAAGAACTTGCTGCCCTTGTCTTTATAGAGTCCTTCGGATGGACCTTCGATGGTGCGATAAGTATCTTCCATGATTAGTAATTTATGATTTATGAGTAGGTAGGAAGTTTTGTATCCTCCAGCCCACTCATAAATCATAATTCATAGATTTTTATTAGAATTCTGCAGTCTTAGGAGTGCGGGGGAAGGGGATGACGTCGCGGATGTTGGCCATGCCGGTGACGAAGAGCATCAGGCGCTCAAAGCCCAGGCCGAAACCAGCGTGGGGGCAGCTGCCGTAGCGGCGGGTGTCGAGATACCACCACATGTCTTTCATGGGGATGTTCATCTCGTTGATGCGGTTCATCAGCTTGTCGTAGCTTTCTTCACGCACGGAACCACCAATGATTTCGCCAATCTGGGGGAATAATACATCGGTGCCTTGTACGGTCTTGCCATCGGCGTTCTGCTTCATGTAGAAGGCCTTGATGTCCTTGGGGTAGTCGATCATGATGACAGGTTTCTTGAAGTGCTCTTCTACCAGGTAGCGCTCGTGCTCGCTAGCCAAGTCGGCACCCCAGAACACGGGGAATTCGAATTTCTTGCCGTTCTTGACAGCCTCTTCCAGGATGCGAACACCCTCGGTATAAGGCAGGCGAACAAACTCAGTATCTACCACGCTCTTCAAGCGCTCAATAAGACCTTTGTCGATCATGTTGTTGAGGAATTCAAGATCATCGGCACAGTGGTCGAGAGCCCAGCGGACGCAATACTTGATGAATTCTTCTTCAAGGGCAGTAAGGTCGTCAATGTCGTAGAAAGCCATTTCGGGTTCAATCATCCAGAACTCGGCTAAGTGGCGAGGAGTGTTGGAATTCTCAGCACGGAAGGTGGGACCGAAGGTATAGATTTTGCCAAGAGCAGTAGCACCAAGTTCGCCTTCCAACTGGCCAGAGACGGTGAGGCTGGTCTGCTTGCCAAAGAAATCTTGGTCGTAGTCGATGCTGCCGTCTTCTTTGCGAGGAGGATTGCTCATATCAAGGGTTGTCACTTGGAACATCTCGCCTGCACCTTCGCAGTCGGATGCAGTGATCAACGGGGTGTGGAAATAGAAGAAACCGCGCTCGTGGAAGAAGGTGTGGATGGCGTAAGCCATATTGTGGCGGATGCGGCAGATGGCGCCAAAGGTGTTGGTGCGAGGACGCAGATGACCAATCTCGCGGAGAAACTCCATCGAGTGACCTTTCTTCTGCAAGGGATAGGTGTTGGGGTCAGCTTCGCCATAAAGTTCGATGGACTGGGCTTGAATTTCTACGCTCTGTCCTGCGCCTTGGGATGCTACCAGTTTGCCATCCACTCCGATGCATGCACCGGTGGTGATGCGGCGGAGAAGGTCGTCGTCGAATTGTGAGGGATCCACTACCACTTGGATATTCTTGATAGTAGAACCATCGTTGAGGGCTATGAATGCCACATTTTTGTTACCGCGTTTGGTGCGCACCCAGCCTTTGACATTGATGATGGTGTCGATCAGCTGGTCAACATTGCCTTTGAAAAGGTGGTTGATTTCGATACGTTTCATGTTATATTGTGTTTTATTATTCTTGTGTTTTATGATGTTCGGTGGGATTATTTCTTGTTTTCAGTCTTTGCTTGCTCTTCGAATGATACGTCGAGCGAGAATTTGAAAATGCTGTCCTCTTGGTTGCGGCGACACACTAGGATGGTGTCCTCTGTGCCGGCTACAATGTATCCGTCCAATCCTTGAAGGATTACTTTCTTGTTGGCAGGAACATTGACAAGGGTATTGGAAACTTCGTAAGTGAAGGTTTGCCCCGAGATGATGCAGTTTTGATTTCCTTGTTTTGGCGCATTGGCATAGAGCGACTCCCACGACTCTATGTCGGACCATCCGAAAGAGGCTTGGAGCACATGTACATTAGTTGCATGCTCCATGATGCCCACATCCACTGAGATGGAACCCGTTTGGGCATAAATCTCACTTAATTCCTCTTCGGTGGGTGTGAAATTGTTGCCATTGAGGAAACTTTGATAGATGGTGGGGAGGAATTTCTTGAATGATTTGATAAGAGTGGGCAGACTCCACACAAAGATACCTGCATTCCAGAAAAACTCACCAGTGGCGATAAATTGCTTGGCAATCTCCAGTGGAGGTTTCTCGGTGAAGGTGATGACTTTGTGCATATTTGCGTGACCGAATGTGTTTTCGGCATCGTTGATCTGGATATAGCCGTAGCTGGTGTTAGGGTCGGTAGGGGGTACGCCCAATGTGACAATCACAGGCTGCTGACTGGTGATGGATAGGGCCTGATTGATGTCGTTTTGGAATTTTGCTTCGTGGAAGATTGCGTGGTCGGCAGGTGTCACGATGATGTTAGCATCTGGACAACGATTTTTTATCACGGCAGCGGCATAAGCTATGCACGGGGCGGTATTGCGGCGGTGGGGTTCACTCAACACTTGATAATCGTCTAGGTCGGGTATCTGTTCTCTCACTTTGCCCACATATCGTTGGTGGGTGACAATGATGATGTTTTCCCTAGGGCATATTCGCTCGAATCGATGAAAGGTTGTTTGGAGCATGGATTCCTCTCCTCCCATAATGTTGGAGAATTGTTTGGGATTCTCGTCGCGGCAAATGGGCCAAAATCGACTTCCAAAGCCGCCAGCCATGATGATGCAATAATTGTTTGTGTCCATTGTCGTGGATTGATTGGGTGAGTGATGGATTAAATGCTTACTTCTCCTTTGATGTGGGGGTGAGGGTCATAGCCTTCAAGGGTGAAGTCGGAATAGTCAAAGTCGAATATGTTGTGCTTCTCTGGATTGAGATGCATGGTGGGTAGGGGACGAGGTGTGCGGGATAGTTGGAGGCGGCATTGGTCGATGTGATTGTTGTAGATGTGTGCATCGCCCAACGTGTGAATAAAGTCGCCATATTGAAGCCCACATGCCTGAGCAATCATCATGGTGAAGAGTGCGTATGAGGCAATGTTGAATGGCACGCCAAGGAAAATGTCAGCCGAACGTTGGTATAGTTGGCAACTCAGCCGACCATCGGCCACATAGAACTGGAAAAGAATGTGGCAAGGAGGCAGATGCATTTCTTCCAGTTCTCCTACATTCCAAGCTGATACCAGCAGTCGGCGAGAATCGGGGTTGGTCTTAATGTCGTGAATGAGTTGACTTATCTGATCCACCTTGGTTCCGTCGGCCTTGCCCCAGCTGCGCCACTGATGACCATAGATAGGTCCCAATTCGCCATCGGGTCCGGCCCACTCGTCCCAGATTGTCACCTTGTGGTCGTGCAGATACTGCACGTTGGTATCGCCGCGGAGGAACCATAGTAGCTCGTATATGATGGAACGCAAGTGCAGCTTCTTGGTGGTGAGGAGCGGGAACCCATCATCCAAATGGAATCGCATCTGATATCCAAATGTGCTGATGGTGCCTGTGCCGGTTCGATCCGACTTGGACAATCCGTTATCTAGCACATGCTGCAGGAGGTCAAGATATTGTTTCATTAATTATTTATTAGTTCAGTTTATGATAACGGCAAAAAATAAATAATATTACATAGGGTATGAAATATTCAAGAAAAGCACTCAATCATCTCACGATTATTTCATCGGTGAAGATCCAAGGTGTGTTGCCGGTAGCTCTATGCCAGGCTGGGATTGAGGGTAGCGGCTCGGCCACTATTTTCACATATCGTGCTCGGCGTTTTTGTGGACGTGAGGAGAATGTGAATATTTGAGGTATGGCCAGCTGTTCGGGATTGGATGGCTGGATTGAGTCAATCAGTGTCCAGTGTTTGCCGTTGACAGAACTGTAGAAGTTTATCTGCTGTGGAAGAAATATCCATGACAGGGGGTAAAAGAAGAAGTCTAGACTTACCTGATGGAAGGATTGCCGATGCCCAAGGTCGATAATGGCCTCCAAAGTGTCAGGGTTGAATCCTAGCCATCTGTTGCGGTAGTCAAGTTGGCCGCATCGCCCATCGGTTAGTCCTTCAGCCCCTAGTGCATAATAACGAGGCTGCGGATTTGACATTAGCGACACCTTACAGCCCCTAGCCAGATTGGGCTGGACTGATTTAGCAAGATAATTATCTATATCGGCTTGATATTCCTCCAGGCTATAGCCCATCTCATGAAGAATGTTTATACCCAATGTCTTTCCATCAGTCATAAATCGATTAGTCAATGATGCAAAGGTGCTGTCCATCGGCAATACGCCAGCCATCATCAGTTCTATGCGGGCATAATCGAGCGAGAGTTCGAAGAAGCGCAACCGGTGTCGCAATAGAGTATCGTCAGGAGCAATGCGACCGCGAGCATGAGATATTTCTCTTCGATAGATTTCCAGCATTTGGGGTGTGAGGTAAGTGTCGATAGCATCAATGGGATAACCGTAAATATCCAATCGTTTGCCTTGATTCCTCAACACAGAGTTCTTCATATTTGCAATAACCGATATCACTTCTTCAGATGTCGGACCATAGTAGTGGCGACAGAAGTCCTTTATCAGCGAATCGGGATTGGCATCGGCATTCCACATCAGCTTGGCCAATAGGTACTGCCGTAATTCCATCCAGGAAGTTACATTATGGGCACCGCTACCTTGTTCAAACATCCATCGGACACCATTGTCGCGGAAAAACTGCAAGTTTGGCCCCAAAACATGCAAATTGGGGAACGGATTCCAAAAATTGCGGAATTGTACCACATAATCCCACATGTAGATATTCGACGTTAACGCTGCCCAATCCTCCATATCCTTGGCAAAAGTCGAATCTTTGCTCAGTGGTTTCTCTCTACCGCATTCGATGGAACAGAACATGATATTCACATTGCTGTCGGGCCGCTCGATATGCCCATCCACAGGCTTGGGTGCCTGCCGGGTATATTGGTAGGCAAGGGTGGAGATGGTCTTGGTGGGGAAACGACGCGCCACTTGGTTGACGAAATGAATGAGCGTGCCGCTGGGGCCACCATATATTGAGTCAGCATGGCGGCACCTGGGGCACTGGCAGCCGTTGATATTGTCGTTGTTCGAGACTGACCAAATCTGAGCCTCGGGATGGCGTGCAATGCTGTCGGATAGGTGTGCGCAGAGGGTGTCGAGCACCTCGGGATTGGTGAGACAGAGTTGACCATCACGCACACGACGACCATTGATTTCGGAGAACCACTCGGGATGGGAGTCAAAATATCTTTGGTGGGGAATCAGATGCTGAAAGGTGTGAACAAAGAAGATGGACCAATTTAGGTCGGAACGGAAATGGAGCCCATGCCAGTCGGCATACTCCTGGCTATGATATGGCGCGTAGTACCACATCTCACGATGGGCAAAACTGGGATTGTTCACCTCGTCAGCAATAGGCAGTTGTTCAACCATCCGAGGCTGGGGCTGGTAATCAATCCACGTCATATGGTGCCCCATCAGCTCCAGCAGATGTGCCGCCCCATATTGCACCGATTTCTCTTTGTTTCCATAAATAGCAGCCATTCGGCCATTGCTCTTTAAACAGAACCCATCGTCGCGCAATTCATTCAAACGCGAAAGATGCGAGCTGGCATAATTAGTTTTGCCCACATAAAGAACGATAGCGTGGGTGTCGGCAACAGAAGGTTCGATACTAATAGCCGACCCAAGTATATGTTGCTGGAGCAGATGTGCAGCCTTTTGCTCAGCATCTGTCGAGTTGGCGGGCAAATAGATGCGCACAGGAGTCTGAGCCAAACTGATATTGACAAACAATACAGCAAATAATAGAATGTATATTCGTTTCATCGTGTCAATTGGGAATGAAAACCCCCTTTTCGGTATTGGCGAGAAGGGGGTATTGTATCTAGGCAAAGTCAGGCTTTGCTAGCGATTCTTATTTTGCGTCGCGACCAGCGCGGATAGCAGCGATGTTGGTGTTGACAACAGCCTCGCCCTTGCGGCCGAAGATGTTCTGGATGGCTTTCTCCAACTCAACGAATTCAATCTCGAGGTAGGGGGCAGCTGCACCAAGGAGCACCATGTTTCCACGTGCGTTGAGCTCTTTTGCAATCTGGTTGGCGTTGAAACTAACGCATTTTGGCAGTTTTGCCAGTTCGGCGTTTACCTTCTCAATTTCAGGATAGTTCTTGATGTTGATGAAGGGGTCAGAGTTGGTGATAACACAACCGTCAGCAGCGAGATAAGGAAGATAGCGGAGAGCTTCCATGGGCTCAGAACTGAGGATGATATCAGCTTTTCCTTCGGGAATAACGTCGGCAAAAATTGGGTCGGAACTAATGCGGAGGTGAGAGAACACGCTGCCACCGCGCTGAGACATACCGTGAATTTCGCTCTGTTTAACGTTCATGCCCAAGTTGAGGGCTGCATCGCTAATGATCTTGGCCACGGAGACAATACCGTCACCGCCTACGCCACAAAGTATGATGTCTTTCTTCATGATTTTAATGTTTGTGTAATCTGTGATTGGTAATGAGAGTTCTGAATAATGCTCGTTCGCTCATCACTTCTCACTACAATTTATTTTTTCATTGCAATACGTTTCTTGTTCTCAACGATGCAGACACGCTGGGGGATGATGACGGAAACGCCGTTGTAATTGATTTCCTCTTCGAGGATCTGCATGAACTCATCGTGGTTCTTGGGCAGAGGCACGATGCTGCGGATGTGCTCGGGTTCAACACCAAGACCGATGCAGATATTGCGAATCTTCTGGTTGGCCGAAGAGGGCTGGCCACCTGTCATAGCGGTGATGTCGTTGTCAAGAATCATAACAACAACGTTTGCCTTTTCGTTCACGCAGTCGATCAAGCCGGTCATGCCGCTGTGGCCGAAAGTACCATCGCCGATAACTGCGAGGGCGGGGAAGATGCCCATCTCGCTAGCGCCTTTGGCCATGGTGATGGAGGCACCCATGCACACGGTGGTGTGGATACCGCCCATGTTGAAACCGAGGGTGTAGC
>JAKSMP010000033.1 GCA_024400505.1 Bacteroidales bacterium
ATGCCGTTCTCGAGTTCGATTTCCTTAGCCACGGTGACACCGTCCTTGGTGATGTGGGGAGCACCGAATTTCTTGTCGATGACTACGTTGCGGCCTTTAGGACCGAGGGTAACCTTTACTGCATTTGCCAATGCGTCAACACCTTTGCGGAGTTGTTCGCGAGCGTCGTTATTGAAAACTATTTCTTTTGCCATGATAATGTCAATTTTTGTTGTTGTTTTTGGGGGCTAGAGATTCCAGATCTCTAGAAGTTTTGATTAAAATTAGATGATAGCGTAGATGTCGCTTTCTTTCATGATCATATACTTGGTGCCGTCGATGTCGATTTCGGTGCCGCTGTACTTGCCATAGAGCACTTTATCGCCAACCTTGACGGTCATCTCGTGGTCCTTGGTGCCTTTACCAACGGCCAGAACGGTACCACGCTGGGGTTTTTCTTTGGCGGTGTCGGGGATGATGATGCCGGAAGCGGTTTTTTGTTCGGCTTCTGCGGGCTGAATGAGAACGCGATCTGCTAAAGGTTGAATGTTCATGTTATTAATTTTTATATTGTTTAACTTTGTTGTTTACTTGTGGCGTGCTTACTTTTTATTTTTTCGTGAGCCACGATTATTGAGTCTTTCAAATCTTGTGCCAAGGACGAAACCGCACGATGATATGACAGATTGTCACCCCAGATGGCAGAACAGACGATTATTTACTGACAACCCATGACAGGCATGTCAGCCAAAGAAGGGAACTGCGAAACCAATTCCACTCGCACCCGTTTGGGCAGCTTGCTCAGCACCAATTGGTAGGAATCGGTAATCCACCCTTGCAGCTGGTCGTCGGAGAAATACCCTTCAACCAGAATCTCGTTCCAGTGGACTTTATTGAGGTGATATGCTGGCCGTATAGCGGTACTATAGTCGCGCAACTGCTCACCCACATCTGGCAATAATTTGATGGATATGCGAGGCTCGGCATACTCAAGTGGCATGTGCAGGAATATCTTGCCCGCAATGCGGAACACAACCATATCATCGCCGTATGGCATATCCTCGGTGACACCAGGGAGCGACAGGCAGAAAATGCGTACTTCTTCAAGGTTCATGATACCTATGGTATTAATTTGATTTGATTATAAAAACCTTGATTTAGCACAAATATTGCACGGAACGGAAAAAAAAGAGTATCTTTGCACCATGTGGCAGCACATCTGACACGCCGATAATAGACTCACCTATAAAACATTGAAATCATGCAAATAGCAGACATTATCCAATATCTCGACAGCGAAGTGCACCCCGAATACCAAGAAGGGTATGACAATGCGGGATTCCTTTTGGGCGACCCTGCAAGCCCATGCACTGGCGCGCTAATAGCACTGGATTTGACAGATGCCGTGGTGGACGAAGCCTTTGAGCGCGGGCTCAACCTTATTATTACGCACCATCCAATGATATTTTCGGGTGTGAAAAGAATCACGCCCACAAACACTTTAGGAAAGCTCATCTACAAGCTGATACGCAACGATATATCGGTATATTCTGCCCACACCAATTTGGACAATCTGAGCTGGGGAGTGAACGGAATACTGTCACAAGTATTGGGGATGGATGAATGCCGAATACTGAAGCCGATGGATGGGCAATCGGACCCCAATATAGGGGCTGGCATGATAGGGCGACTCCCCTACCCGATACCCGTGAGTGCATTTTTGGAGCAGGTGAAAATGTCACTCGGCTTGCCCGTGCTGCGCATCAGCGAGATAGCCAGCAATGTGGTGAACACTGTGGCCATTTGCGGAGGAGCGGGCAGTTTTTTGATTGGCGATGCCATCAGCCAAAAAGCCGACATATATCTCACAGGCGACCTAAAATACCACGACTTTCAGCGAGCCCAAGGCGAAATCACCTTGGCAGATATCGGACACTTTGAAAGCGAACAATTCAGCCTACAAATATTTTATTCTCTTATTTCAAAAAAATTTAGTAACTTTGCATGTTTTATTACCACGAAGGGCAAAAGTTTCGTGAGTTACATTTAATTGATAAAGAATAATATAAATAAATATATACATAAATATAAGTATGCCCAAGAAAGTTGCAAATCCCGAAGTAGATGAGCAGGTAAACGTAGAAGTTGCTCACCAAATGTTAGATGTTGACATCGCCGTTGAGCGTCGTCTGGTAGCCCTGTACACCCTTCAGCTTGTTGATTCTGAAATCGACAAGATTCAGATCATCCGCGGAGAGCTCCCCCAGGCCATCCAGGATCTCGAAGACGAACTCGCAGGTTTGAACACCCGCATCGAGAAATTCAAGAACGATATCGCCGACCAGAACGAGAACATCACCAAGCGCAACAATGAGATCGTTGACCACGAGGCCATGATCAAGAAATACGAGAAGCAGCAGGAAAATGTGCGCAACAACCGCGAGTACGAAGCCATCAACAAGGAAATCGAGTTCCAGAACCTCGAAATCCAGCTCTGCCAGCGCAAAAATCGTGATGCTAGCAACAAAATCAAAGAACTCGAACAGCACATCGAAGCAGCCGAGCTCCTTATCGAAGGCCGCCAATCCGACCTCAACGCCAAGAAGGAAGAGCTGGACAGCATCATCGAAGAGACCAAAAAGGACGAAGTGCGTCTCACCGAAAAGAGTGCCGAGATGGAGCAATTTATCGACGAACGCTACCTCACTGCCTACAAACGTATCCGCCGTTCGGCTCGCAACGGTCTTGCCGTTGTAACCATCGATCGCGACGCTTGTGGTGGTTGCTTCAGCAAAATTCCTCCCCAACGCCAGAGCGAAATCAAGATGCACAAGAAAGTGATTGTGTGTGAACACTGTGGCCGTATCGTGGTGGACAACGACATCTCCTGCAAAGCTCACGAGCAGCTTGAAAAATAATCAATATTTTTTTGAAAATCAATAAATAAACACCGTTATGATTCACTATATCAACCCCAACGAACGCCTCACCATTGCCAAGGTGAAGGAAATCGTAGATAACAAGATGACCCTTGCCCTCAGCGACGAGGCCAAGACCCGCATCCAGAAATGCCGCGACTACCTCAACAAGAAGATGGAAACCCAGAAAGAGCCCATCTACGGTGTTACCACCGGCTTCGGTTCCCTCTGCAACATCTCCATCAGCAAGGAACAGCTCAGCCAACTCCAAAAGAACTTGGTGATGAGCCACGCTTGTGGCGTGGGCGACGAAGTACCCGCCGAGGTTGTTCGCCTGATGCTCCTCCTCAAAGCTCAGAACTTCTGCTTTGGATACAGCGGTGCCCAGTTGCAGACCGTTCAACGCTTGATTGACTGCTACAACAACGACGTGCTGCCCATCGTATATCAGCAGGGTAGTCTGGGTGCCAGCGGCGACCTCTGCCCCTTGGCCAACCTGATGCTCCCCGCCATTCTGGGTATGGGCGATGTATATTACAAAGGTCGTCGTTGCGACGTGAAGGAAGTATATGCTGAATTTGGCTGGCAGCCTATCGAGCTCCAGAGCAAGGAAGGTCTTGCCCTGCTGAACGGCACCCAGTTCATGAGCAGCTATGCCACCTGGTGCATCCTCAAGGCACAGCGTCTCAGCCTCCAGTCCGACATGATTCTTGCCCTCAGCCTCGATGCTTTCGACGGCCGTATCGAGCCTTTCTTCGAGAGCCTCCACATGGTACGCCCACACAAAGGTCAGCTCGAAACCGCTGCTGCTGTGCGCAAATATACCGAAGGCAGCGAACTTATCGCACGCCACAAGGAGCACGTCCAGGATCCTTACAGCTTCCGTTGCGCTCCTCAGGTACATGGTGCTGCTAAAGACACCATCGCTTACGTGGCTTCTGTCATCGAAACCGAGATCAACTCCACCACCGACAACCCCATCGTACTTCCCGATGAGGATATGGTAATCTCTGGTGGTCACTTCCACGGCGAGCCCCTTGCTATGGTGCTCGACTTCCTGGCTATCGCCGTTGCCGAACTCGGCAGCATCAGCGAACGCCGCACCTATCAGCTGATTGACGCTAAACGCGGTCTGCCCAGTTTCCTCGTGGCAAAACCCGGCTTGAACAGCGGATTCATGATTCCCCAGTATGCAGCTGCTGCTATCGCCAGCCAGAGCAAACAGCTCTGCACCCCCTGCAGCGTGGACAGCATCCCCAGCAGCCAGAATCAGGAAGACCTCGTTTCCATGGGTGGCAACGCCGCTACCAAATGCTATCGCGTGATGGAAAACACCGAGCGTATCATGGCCATCGAGCTTTTCGATGCAGCACAGGCACTCGAATTCCGTCGCCCCTTGAAGAGCAGCCCCTTCATCGAGAACATGGTGGCCGAATATCGCAAGGTTGTCAACTTTGTGGACATCGACCAAATCATGTACAAGCACATTCACGCCAGCGTGAAGTTCTTGCAAGACATGGCTCTCTAATGATTCATTACTGATCAGATACACAAACTGCCGCAACAAAATATGATTGTTGCGGCAGTTGTTTTTTTTCCATCGCTCGTTCTCATGAAATCACCAGTCACCCAACAGCAAGAGAAAGAAATCATCAACACTCCAGGCAGCATAGTCTTTCTTTCAAATTTCAGTCAGCACAAAATCTCTTTCAAGATTAATGTCGGTCTAGTGATATCAATTGTTATATTTTCAATCCAGATTGGACTCATTTTGTTGTCAAGCGACACCCTATACATCTCAATTATTGCTTTTTATGCTTGCGTATTGGTCATAATTCTAGGAATACTCTTTTGGAGAAACAAGAGCCACAGCAGAGACCTTGTGGTGATGAATCAAGAGGGAATTTACGCCCGCTTTGCCGAATCCGAAACCATAGCGAAGCAATACCCCAGCAGTTCCTTCTATTGCACATGGAACGAAATAGCGCAAATGCGTGTACGCACTTCCACCCACGAAATACGCATCCGCGTAAACAAAGACCCACGCACCTACAAAATTTCATACAACCATCTCTATCTAGGAAAACATGCAGGATCGGCCGACAAATATATGGCAGATACAATCTGCAAATTTCGTGATTGGGACTACTCGAATGAACAGCAAACAGATCCTCCCAACAACTACTACTACGACCTTGTGTTCTTTAGCAAACGCAATGCCATTGTAACCGACAAAGACTGGGATTCGCTATAACCTACTTTGGGTGATTGAGAATTAAATGGGCCAAGGTGAACCCGTAGCAACGACTAAGACAACTTGTCATTTTACCTGTTGATAGCAATTGGGCAAGTGAGATTCCCCCAAAATCACGCTGCATTTGCCACGGGAACTGATCACTGTATTTCACTTTCTGCATTTCTCTCATTTTTGTTTTTCTTCGGTCCTTACTCGAAGGTTTTTATTGGGTTATGGTATGTTGTTGGTTGCCGCTTGCATGTTGTTTGTGAGTGCGTTATCTGGCCTATACGCTTCACTTTTCCCTCAAATCCACAATGCAAAGATACGATACTTTTCTGACATATTGGCACACATTTTTCAATTTTAACAAATTTTAATGCCAAAATGGCGCAAATTAATATATTCTAAACCTCAACAAAAAAAAACAACTTTTCGCAACATGAGCTAAAGCTTTAGCACCACAGTAAGGCTTGGGCGAACTTGAGGCGGAAGTGGGATGTAACGCAATTTATATATAAATAATATTTTATCCGGGCACAAATGGAGGAATGAATGGAGACGTGTCAAACGTGTCTGCCGTGTCAGCGTGTCACAGAGAAAAATACACTCTCATGGGGGGCGGATACCTTTTATATAATAAAAAAATAAATTTTATTTATTTTTTTATTATATAAACTCTCCCCCCCATACCTTTTTTCATAATGACACACTGACACACTTGACACTCCGACACGCCCTCACAATTAACCTAAGGAATTATTCCATAGTCAATTACATTCAACAACCATCCTATACACTGCCACTTTGACACTAAAATTTGCTATACATTCAACTTTTCTGCCATTATGTCGGAAATATTTCGTATCTTTGCAAAGTGATTGAGAGTTGAAAATGCCATGCAAATTCTGGCCAATGCATTCATTATCAACTTGCAAAGCATAACGAAAAACAAAAGCAAAAATCATAAACACCGCACACCAACCCCTTCGACTAAGGACCGAAGCGAAAAAAAACAAGCCGCATAGCAAACCAAATCCACACAAGCATGAGAGGCAAAAATCCACAACAATGCATCAAAAAAAACACCCCCAACAACCCCTCTCTGCAAACAAACAACAATAGCCCACGAGCAATAAAAGCATATTTTGCCGCCCAATCACAAAGCTGAGTGAAGCAACCAACAATGTGCCAACCCATCTTTTGAGCAAACATTTGATGATTCGGCATACATCTTGGTTGACAATTGCACGCCGACAATAGCATCACAGCGGCAGAAATACTGGAGAAAAAATGCTCCTGACGAGACTACGGAATGGTTCTTTCCTACACCAAGACCAATGTTTAGGATGCTCAATGAAGGGGTGGAAACGCCCACCACAAGGGAACAGAGACCAAAAGTGAAGCAAAAGTAGCTCGGGTTGCATAGCAGATAGTAATGAAAATAGCCAAAGCGCATACCAGCACCAACACATTTTGGACGCACAACCCGAAATACCAATAGAGACGTGTCAAACATGTCAACGTGTCAGCGTGTCAGAAATAAAAACAAGGGGTATGTTGCTAATATGATTATCCGCATATCGGTGACAAATTGCAAGTCCCCTACCCGATTGCAGCTACTGCTGATAGTCCAAAGGCTTTGTTGCCATTATCTTTTCTATGACTTTGGGGCGGATAATCCTTATTTTGGGGTAGCGTATTCCAGACGCTGGCTAGCAGATTGAAGCCCTCCCCGCACATGCTGCCGCATGCGTGGGGTTGCCAACTGACGAATCCCCTTTTATCGAGCTGATGGATTAGGGTTTATGGGTAGCGAGGGGCGAGTTATGAGTGGTATCGGCAAGTATCTCTATTTGCTTAAATCCAAGAGCCGAGAAGAGGAGTTGGAGGCGGACATGGGCTTGGTCGGCAGCTTGGTTCATGATGCCATCGGCCAGTGCATGCTTCAGTATGCGACCACGAGCAATGTTTTTGTATTTGGTCACTTGCTTATGGCTCCAATGCCCTGACTCTTGGAATGTTTCGCAGTCGGATGGGTTGGTGATTACGTCCAGCACTTTGGGTTCGGGGAGGGAAACGATGATGGTGGTGTCGGACAGGATTTGGGTTTTCATTTGGCTGAGATCGTAGCCTACACGCACGGTGCCTTTGACAATGATGGCTATGTCGTCGGTGCCGATGAGGCGTTTGCGCGAAGCCGAGACTACAGTTTCCTCGCAATAATGGGCGGTGCAAAACTCACGGATTTGCTTGATTTCGGTGACGGACTGCGAAACAAAGGGGTTGATTTTGGATGGTGATTGGCGGCGGCTGAGGGTAAAAACTATGCCTGCTGCTACCAGTATAAGAGCTGCTATGATGGTTGAGCGCACCCAAGGGGCAAGTCCGAGGAAGAAATGCAGCAGGGTGCGGAATTTATTTGTATGGCTAGTGGATTGCATGATGAATGAGATGTTTATTTGAAGGTGATGGTGATGTTGGTGTAACCGTGGCTGCGGAGCATGAGCTGGAAAAACTCTTCGGCCCCATGTTGTGCCTCAGCAATAATGCTTTGCTGCAGGGCGCGGTCGGACTTGATGGCAAGTTCGCCAGCACGGAGGATGGCATCACGCTCCTGTTGAGTGTATTGGGTGCGGAGGAGTGACACCTTGGAATAGGCCACAGAGATGTCCTGAGGACGTAGGTTGATGGATTGAATCTGGGGCATGGGCAGGGCGATGGAGGCCGAAGTGCCAGAGATTTGGATGTCGTTGTCGGTGAGTTGGGCGAGGTTGACGCCCGCTTTGATGGTGGCTTTGCAGGAGAAGAGCACTTTGCGGTCGCCCAGCAGCTGCCAGGTCTCATCGCTGTTGCGGATGATTTGCCGCACGGTGAATTGAACGGTGGAGAGTTCGGCCGTCTTGATCATGGTGCGGATATCCTCGGGCTGCTGATGGTGGGCACAACCCGCAAGCAACAACAATGGGAGGGAAAGGATGAATAATAGCTTATGTTTCATATTAATGGGAGGTGTTATTTTCTATTCAATACAATACGGAATACGGTGCCTTGGCCTTCGACGGAGTATTTGACAAATATCCGCCCGCGGTGGTAATTGACGATGATGCGCTTGGCCAGAGAGAGCCCTAGTCCCCAGCCACGTTGCTTGGTGGTGAAGCCTGAGTCGAACACTCTTTTGCGAATGGATGGGGACATACCTTTGCCTGTGTCGGCCAAATCTATATATACGTGGTGGGTGTCGGAGGAGACGATGGCTGTGAAGGTGCCCTTGCCGTCCATGGCATCGATGGCGTTTTTGCAGATGTTTTCAATCACCCACTCGAAGAGATAGCTGTTGAGGGGCACGATGATGTCGTCGTCGGGGAAGTTGGTGACGAATTTTACTTTACGCGAAGAGCGGGTTTGCAGGTAGTTGATGGCATTTTGTATGGTGGCGCATACGGGTTCGGGCTTGAGTTCGGGTTTCGATCCAATCTTGCCAAAACGGTGAGCCACAGTTTCAAGCCGCTGGAGGTCTTTGTTGATTTCGGCGGCATAGGTCTGGTCGAAGGTCTTGCCTTCGAGATACTGCGTCCATGCGATGAGGGAGGAGATGGGGGTGCCCAACTGGTGGGCGGTTTCTTTGGCCATGCCCACCCAGATGCGGTTTTGCTGCATGGTGTGGGCTGTGCGGAAGAGGTGATAGGTGATGAGGGCCAAGACTAGAGCCACAAACAGATAGAGCAGCGGCACCCAACGCAGGGCTTTGATGAGAGGGGAGCTTTCGTAGAAGATGTAGGCACGCGAATCGGTGGCCAGACGTACCTCGATGGGGTCGTTCTCTTCTTCCATCTCGCAGAGTTTTTGTGCCAAACGTTCGGCTGAGTTGAATTCGCGCTCGGGAATGTTGCCGCTGCCCAGCACCTCGCCTTGTAGGCTGTCCACCACCAGCACCGGCACGTTGACGGAGTTGTTGGTGATTTCGGAAAGGAAGGATTTGTTGATGCCGTCGAGCACATGACGGAGCTCGGTATAGACTTTGGATTCTTTATAGTAAAGTGTGAGGGGCATGCCCCAAATGCGGTAGTGGAATGGCTCGTTGTGGGAAAATTCGCGCAGCAGTTCGCCTCTAAGTTTCTGCCCAGAGAGTTCGTTGGGGACGGTGATGATGGAGTCTCGGTCGGTGATGAGGATGGCCGTTTCGCAGCTGTCGATGATGTAGCTGACATAGTCGAGGCTGAAGGATGCATCGGCGTTGGCATCCATGTGGTTAAACGATCGCAGGATGTTGATGTACATTTCCATCTTGCGGTGCTCGTCGAGAGCCACGTTGGCAAAAAACTCTTCGGAATAGCTGACCAACTGAGCTTTTTGTGTGATGGCATTGGCCCAAAGCTTTACTTTCTCCTGCTCGTTGATGCGAATTTGGCGGGAGAGGTGGCTGATTTCGAAGAGCGCAAAAGCGGCCAGGGCAACCACCAACGCAAGCAATATCCACTTGGTTTTTTTCATAGCAGGTTGTTTTTCATGGGGGTTAGTTTACCCGGATGGTTTTGGCGGGATGGATGCGGGAGATGTACGAGGTGGGGAGGAGCAGAGCCAATAGGCACACGGCAAGGGTGCCCAGGCTGATGAGGAGGAAGATGGCAGGGCTGAGTTGGATGGGCACATAGTCCATGGAATAGCTGGCACTGTCGAGACGGATAAGGTGGAAGTGGCTCTGGATCCAGCAGAGGAGTAGGGCCACAGCATTGCCCAGCAAGATGCCGCGACTGATGATGGAGGCAGACTTGATGAGGAAAATGCGGCGGATGCCGCCACTGGTGGCACCGAGGGTTTTGAGGATGCCGATGGTGGAGGTTTTCTCGAATATCATGATGAGGAGTGCCGAAATGATGGATACCGTGCACACGAGGGTCATGATGAGGATGATGAGGACAATGTTGCTGTCAAGCAAGTCGAGCCACGAGAATAGTGCGGGGTTTTGCTGGACGATGGTTTCGAGGGTGAGGTCGTAGCTGAGTTGGTTGAGCACCTGATCGGCGATGGAGTTGATCTGTCGGAAGTCTTGAACCAGCACTTCGTAGCCCTGCACCTGGGTAGAATCCCAGTTGCTGAGTTTCTGCACTTGGCGCAGGTCGCCCAGTATGTAGTGTTCGTCGAAGTCGGTAAGGTCGGTGCGATAGATGCCGCACACTTCGAACGCCCGTGCCCTATAGGTCTCGCCTTGCCAGAAATAGGTTCGCAGTTTGTCGCCCAGGGCGATGTTGAGTTTGCGCGCCACAGCATCGGATATGACCACCTGGTTGGAGGTGGCAGTATCGGAGAGTTGCATGAGATGGCCTTGCACCATGTGGGAGGCAAAAAAGGTGGAGTCGTAGTTGGCGTCCACTCCCTTGAGGATGATGCCGTGGATTTGGTCGGCGGTTTTGATCATGCCCCCTTTGGATGCAAAGAACCCCACGTGTTTTACACCCTGGGTGGATGCGATGCGTTGCACCTCGGGACGGGTGGTGGAGATAGGCTCTTCTTCGTTGAGGTTGCCCATAGAATAGCTGCTCACCACGAGGTGGGAACCAAATCCCACCACCTTGGAGCGAATCTCGCTCTGGAAACCGCGCAGAATGCACACGGCCATAATCATCACCAGCACACCCAGGGCAATGCTGTAGGTGGCGATACCCACCAAGGGGCCGGAATAGGAATTCCGGTCCTTGGGTAGGAATCGCTGGGCTATAAAGCGTTCGTACTTCATTAGTGATTAGAATGCTTTGGCAATGGCCAAGAAGTCGTTGGCGTTGAGGCTGGCACCACCAATGAGGCCACCATCAACATCGGGGTTGGCAAAGAGCTCCTTGGCATTGGAAGGCTTGCAGCTGCCGCCATAAAGGATGGAGGTGTTGTCGGCCACTTGGGCACCATATTTCTCGGCGATGAGACTGCGGATGAAGGCATGCATCTCTTGTGCCTGGGCGGGAGTGGCGGTCTTGCCAGTGCCGATGGCCCACACGGGTTCATAGGCAATAATCACCTGGGCAAATTCTTCGGCACTGAGGTGGAAGAGGCCGTCTTGGATTTGGGTCTTCACCACCTCGAACTGGCGGTTGGCTTCGCGCTCTTCGAGCACCTCGCCACAGCACACGATGGGCTGGATTTCGTGGGCAAGGAGTTGGTTGACTTTGGCTGCCACGATGGCATCGGTCTCGTGGTAATAAGCGCGACGCTCGCTATGACCTACGATGCAATAGGCAATGTCCATGTACTGGAGCATGGTGGCGGACACTTCGCCGGTATAGGCTCCCATCTCTTGGTCGCTCACATTCTGTGCTCCTACTTGGAAGTAGGATTCATCACTTACGTCGGAAGCGATTTCGAGATAGGGGAATGGGGGGCAGACGATGAGACCAACGGATGGATCGATGGTTTCGGCTTCCAGCGCTTCGCTGATATCGTTAAGCAGTTCGTCGGCCTCTTCGAAGGTCTTGTTCATTTTCCAGTTGCCTGCAACTATTTTTTTTCTCATGATAAAATTGGTTTTTGATGTTTTTGTATTTGGAGAGAATTAGCGTTGTTTTTCGTACCGTTCGAGGAAGGGAAGGATGGACTTGGTGGGGATGACCTTGTTCATGATGATGCGGCGTTCCTCGTTGAGGATGATCATAGTGGGGGCTCCATGCACATTGTAGGCCTCCTGATAATCGATGTTGACATTGGTGCCGCCCACATTGACAAAGGGGAGCTGATGATCACGCACATATTTAATCCATTTGGGTACATCCGACTCAAAGCCAACAGCATAGACTTCGAAAATCTTGTTGCCAGCAGCGGATAGCGAATCATAGAGGGTTTTGAGGGTGGCGGTCTGCTCCTGGCAGTGGTGGCAGTCGGGGTCCCAGAACCACAGAATCACATATTTTTGTGGGAATCGGTGGGAGGAAATCCAGTCGCGCTGGTCGGGTGACTGGTTGGTGTCGGCCATCCACAACTCGGCACCGATGGCACCGATGAGCGATTTCTCGAGTTGCTCAACTTTGGCCTGCTTGTTGGAGATGTCGCTGGGAAGAGCCCAGGGACATTTGTCGGCAAGGTAGTACTGGCGCACCAGGTGGCACCACACAGCATCCCAGCCTATGTTCTTGGTGGAACGGAAATAGCGAGGCGTGATGAAATCGAGGAAATAGCGGAGCATGAGGGTGTCGTGTTGGATGGAGGTGAGGACACGGTCGGCATATTTGCAGATGGTGTCGGCATCGGCGTTGTAGAGCACGCCGAAGAAGTAGTAGTTCATTTTGTTGAACAAATCGGGAGTGTTGACGAGCGAATGGTCGGAGAGGTCCACGCCATCCCAAAAATGGGCACGGAAATAATAGGGCTTGTCGGCAACGCCGTCGGGCACATGAGGGCCACCGAAGGTCTTGGCCAGATGGAAGAAACGGTATTTGCTGTTTACCGAAAAGATGCTGTCCTCGTAGCGGGTCATGATGTCGGTGAGGGTCTCCATCTCATGCTCGGCTTTGGTGCGGGTAGAAGGGTCGGAGGACTTTTTGCGGTTGTTGATGTCTTTGGCTTGGGATGAGGCGTTCTTGACTCGGGCCAGATAGTCGAACATGGCTTGGTTGGCAGGAGAACCTTTCACCTCCAGCACGTCGTGGGCAGGAGAAAGTCGAATGGAGAATTTCTGGCTGCCATCGATGGTGAAATCGAGCAATTGTGTGGTTTTCTTGCCCTTGGAATAGAGACAGTAGATGCCTGGTTCAAACTGCTTTTTGCCCTTGAAAATCACCATCGCGTCACCCGATTGGCCTTGCACTCGCGCGCTATCGATGGGACGGAACTCGTCGCGATAGTGCTGTCCGAGGTAGAGGATGGTGTCGGTGCATTGGGGAACGTAAAAAGCGATCTCGTATTTTTGAGCCCAAGCGGAAAGGGCAAACATGAGCAGGAGCGTGAGTGATAAGCGTTTCATGAGAGTGGATTTGTGATAATGATAGGGAGGGATAGCGGCACTATACAGGAAGGATACAGCCAGTATAGAGGATTGCCGGAAACAGACATGAACCTTTGAGCCACAGCAGACGCAAAGGGAAAGAATGCCAGCAATATGAGCAGATGCCTGAGCATATTATATCAGTGATTCAATTTTGCAAAGATACGTTTAATTTTTAAATAAAAAAGAAAAAACTTGTTTGCCATAGAAATAGCTGTGCTTGGGCGAAATATCGAGGCAAGGGAAGGGGTTTGTTTGATCGTTGCGATACGTCGGTTTTTATCGCTGCTTAGGACCGAGTCTAGGCGTAAGTTAGGACCAACGTTGGTCTTAACTTACGACCTCGGCCTGCCTTAATTTAGGCTTGGCCACGGGGGCAGGTGGGAGAAGAAAAAATGAGCAGCGGAAAGTATGATGAAATCGTTGCTGATTGAAGCCAAAGAACGAGTAAGAGAAGTGATTAATTGTTTTTATTTATTCATTGTGGTTATCAGTATTTTAATACCATTTTATTAATGTAATAGTTTACCATCTGCTTGGGGACGATGAATGGGGAACATTGGAGGGAGCGATGTTGCGAAAATTGATGTAGTAAAATGCTTGTGAAGAAATAAGATTTTTTTAGATATGAAAATATCAATTATTTTTTGTATTTTTGCATCTTGTTTTTTGCAAAACTTGAGTAATAATAAAATAAATAAATATCAAATACTGAACAAAATGAACTACGATCTTATCGTTATCGGAAGTGGCCCTGGTGGCTACGTGGCAGCCGTGAAGGCATCTCAAATGGGCATGAAAACTGCCGTTGTAGAGCGTGAAAATGTGGGTGGCATTTGCTTGAACTGGGGTTGTATCCCCACCAAGGCATTGTTGAAGAGTGCGCAAGTGTTCAACTACATCAACCACAGTGCCAACTATGGTGTGGCAGCACAGCCTGTGGAGGCTGATATCACCGCTATGGTGCAGCGCAGCCGCGGCGTGGCAGAGACCATGAGCAAGGGGGTGCAATTTTTGCTGAAGAAGAATAATGTGGATGTGATTATGGGCACTGCCAAGGTGAAACCTGAGCATAAGATTGATGTGACCGATGCCGAAGGAAATGTGACTGAATATGAGGCACAGCATATCATCATCGCCACTGGCGCACGCAGCCGCGTAATGCCCAGCATGCCCCAGGATGGCAAACGTATCATTGGCTACCGCGAGGCATTGACCCTGCCTTTCAAACCCAAGAGCATGGTGGTTTGTGGTAGTGGTGCAATTGGCAGTGAGTTTGCTTTCTTCTATCAGAGCATCGGTGTGCAGGTGACTTTGGTGGAATTTATGCCCCAGATTTTGCCCAACGAGGACGAAGACACTGCCGCTCAGATCAGCCGCAGTTTCCGCAAGATGGGCATGAAGGTGATGGCCAACGCAAGCGTGGAGAAAGTGGATGTGGACGGCGATATCTGCCATGTGACCATCAAAGACATGAAGAAAAACACCGAGGTGATGGTTGATTGCGACGTGGTGCTGAGCGCTGTGGGCGTGATTACCAATCTTGAAAACTTGGGACTGGAAGAGACCGGCATTCAGGTGGAGCGCACCAAGATTGTGGTGGACGACTACTACCAGACCAACGTGCCCGGATACTATGCTATCGGCGATGTGGTGCATGGTCCCGCTTTGGCACATGTGGCTAGCGCAGAGGCTATCTGCTGCGTGGAAAAGATTGCAGGCCACGAACCCAAACTGGTCAACTACAGCAATATTCCCGGTTGCACCTATATCACTCCCGAGGTGGCAAGCGTTGGCTTGACCGAGAAAAAGGCAGTGGAAGCTGGCAAGGAAGTGTTGGTGGGTAAATTCTTCTTCAAAGCCAGCGGCAAGGCTACTGCAGCTGGTAACACCGACGGCTTCATCAAGATGGTGATTGACAAGAACACCGATGAGATTTTGGGTTGCCACATGTGCGGCGACAACGTGACCGAGATGATCGCCGGTATCGTTACTGCTCGCGAAAACGGCCTCACCGCCAAACAGGTGGCTGGTGCTATCCACCCCCACCCCACCATGAGCGAGGCTGTGATGGAAGCCATTGAGGCTGCCTATGGCCAAGCCATTCACGGTTAATATCAGAGGACTAATACGACAGAGTTTATGGCCTCTGCCAAAAGGATTGATGGTGGAGGCCAAAAATGATAAATAATAACATTTAAGTTCTTCAGAATTATGAAATTATTACCTAATCGTAGAGTGTTTGCAGCAAAGAACATGCCCATTTGGATTACCAATCATTACTGCCCCACTTTGTTTGGCATTAGGGGCCACTATGATGCTTCATTCAAATCGGGCGTGTATGTGGAGACAACCAACCCTGGCACCGGTTTTTTTGTGCGTCACAGTTCGAGTCGCTCATACAGATCCTTTGCTGATGCTGAGAAAGAAAAACTGAACACCAGTTATTGGGACTATATCTTTGGCCGCGAATTCAATTTTGATAAAGAAATTGAGCGCGCAAACGTGGCTATCGCCCAGACCAACAATCCAATCAAGAAGCGCATTCTGGAATCGTACCTGAACGTGCTGCCCATGGCTCAGGAAGTGGAGAAAAATGAGCGCATGATTACGGGTATCAAAGCATTGGGACACCGCCACCACAAGCTCACCTCTTACCAGAGCCGCGTGATTTCAAACTTCAAGTCGATTAACGCAAGACTGGGTCATGATGTGCGCAAAGTGCAGCTTTCGGTGCCCGACATGTATAGCGAAGAGGAATACAACAAGTTTGCCGAAGTGGTGAAAACATTTGCCGAGATGGCCAACTGCCACCATATCTGGCACTCGAGAGAGAATATGGCCGGCGACGTAACCACCAACACCAATGCGCTGGAACCCGTATTTTTTGATATGGGCATTTTCGATTTTATCCAGTCGCCATTGATGACCCCCATGATGCGCGACAGCTATGGCAACACCTATTATCTCTATCCCACATTCTTGGTGTGTGCCCGCGACGGCGTGGATTTTGATGTGTATGACTTGAAAGACCTCACTTTCCACAATCGCCAGGTGCCTTACGATTCAATTGCTAGCTCGGTGTTGGACACCTATGCAAGAGGCTGGGACGATGGTGGCGAACAAAAACTGCACCGCCGCAGCTATGAAGAGTATGGCGATGGCCTCCTGGTGAGCCAAGATGCCAAAGCTTCGATGGCCATGGAGAAAGAAGACCGCGAACGCGAACGCAAAGTGGGTGATATGGAGATTATTGAACTGAAAACTCGTTTCTATATCAAGGACAACAAAGCGTTCTACAAATTCACCGAAGCAATCACCTCCTATATCGCCAATCTGTAAAAGAAAGGCTGCTATTCTGGAATAGACAAAGCACAGAACATTCATAAAATGAAGAAAAAATACACCTATCGATTCAATCCCCACACCTTATCCTATGAGAAGGTGGAACTGACGCTGCTCGACAGGGTAAAGAAAATTTGTTCCACCCTGGGATTGGGTGTAGTGATAGGAGTATTGTTTGCTTTCTTGGCATTTCATTTTATCGATTCACCAAAGGAAAGAATGATGGAAGCCGATATCAACCAATATCGTAGGGCACTGAACTCACTCAACCGCAGTGTGGACAGATGCAACAAGGTGTTGGCCGATATTGAGGAACGCGACAGCGCAGTGTATCGCACTATTTTTGGTGCCAAACCAGTGAACGAGAACAAACGTCGCCCCGCTGCAGCTGACTACAGCAAACTGGAAGGTAGAGGCAGCAGCAAGTTGGTGATAAGCACCAAACTGCGGGTGGATTCGCTGGAGCAGCGACTCTATGCCCAATCGCTCTCGCTGGATGAAATCTACAAGATGGCCGGCACCAAAGAGCAACGCATGGCCTGCATGCCCGCTATCCTGCCCATCAAGAAAAACCAATGCACCATCGTTTCTGGCTTTGGTATGCGCTATCATCCCATACTCCACTACCGCAGAATGCACACCGGCATTGACCTGACAGCAGCTGCAGGAACCCCCATCTATGCTACGGGCAACGGCACTGTGACAAAGGCTGGCCGTGGCGGCATGAGCGGATATGGTGTGGCCATTGTGATCAACCACGGATATGGTTTCCAAACCCTCTATGCCCACCTACTGGATGTGAAAGTGAGAGAGGGACAGAAAGTGAAGCGTGGCGACCTTATCGGCACCGTAGGTCGATCAGGTTTGGCATCGGGATACCATCTCCACTACGAGGTGATACAGAACGGCAACAAGGTGAACCCCGTTTACTTCCTTTTCAACGATCTTTCGCCCGAGGAGTATGACAATGTGTTGGAAGCTGCCGAACTCGAAAATCAGTGCTTAAGCTAACGAAATGAAAAGACTATGCAGATAAAGATTGATGACAACGCAGGATTCTGTTTCGGTGTGGTGAACGCAATAGGCACCGCCGAGGATGAATTGGCACGCAGTGGAACCCTCTACTGCCTGGGCGATATTGTTCACAACAACGCCGAGGTGCAGCGTTTGAACCAAAAGGGACTGCAAGTGATAGACCACCATCAGATCCCCTCCCTTCGAGGCGAGAAGGTGCTGATAAGGGCTCATGGTGAACCTCCCTCCACCTATCAGCAAGCCAAAGAATTGGACATTCGATTGGTGGATGCCACATGCCCTATCGTGTTGGCTTTGCAACAGAAAATCCGCAAGGGATTTGAAGAGATGCGTTCACTCACCCCTTCGGGTCAAGTGGTCATCTTTGGCAAGCCCGGACATGCCGAGGTAATTGGTCTTTGCGGACAGACAGACAATAGTGCTGTCATTGTGAGCACGCCAAACGATTTGGAAGGCATTGATTTCACTCGTCCCATACGCCTCTATTCTCAAACCACCAAAAGCAAAGAAGAATATGCCCAATTGGTGCAGAATATGCATCAGCGCATTGCTGAGGTGTGCGGGCAAGTGGATGCTAACCATTTTGTGACCCACAACACCATCTGCAATCGAGTGTCCAACCGGTCTCGTCAATTAGAAGAATTTGCTCGCGAGGTGGATATAGTGCTTTTTGTGAGTGGCAAGGGCAGCTCCAATGGTCATTACCTTTATGAATATTGCCTTAGTGTTCAGCCCAACACCCACCTGATATCAGAGGTGGACGAACTGGACATGAGTTGGTTTGAGGGCGTGCACCGCGTGGGAATAACCGGTGCCACCAGTACCCCCCGATGGCTGATGGAAGCCGTGGCCAAGGCAATAAGCAAATAAAATATATAAAGTATAATTTATATTTATTAATTCTGATTCATGCATCTGACAAATTTCAAACTCAGCAACTTCAAAACCTACACCGACTTGGATGTGGACTTCTGTTCCAATGTTAATTGCTTGGTGGGCAACAATGGTGTGGGCAAAACCAATTTGCTGGATGCCGTCTATTACCTCTCTTTCTGCAAAAGCTATTTCAATGCCATCGACAGTCAGAATATTCGTCAAGGAGAGGAATTCTTTGCTATTCACGGAACCTACACATTTGCACAAGACAATGTGTTGGTGTCGTGCATAGAGAAAAAAGGACAACCCAAGCAGATGCGTTGGAACAAGAAAGCGTATAAGACCTTTGGCGAGCATATCGGCAAGATTCCTCTGGTGATCATTTCGCCCCAGGACCAGAGTATTATCAATGGTGGTAGTGAATTGCGTCGTAAGTTTATGGATGGTGTGATTTCGCAAACCGACAAGAGCTACCTGGAGCATCTTCTGCAATATCAAAAAGCCGTTGAGCAACGAAACCGACTGCTCAAGCAATTCTTCGAAAACCGCTATTGGGACGAGCCTTCCATTGCCATTTGGGATGAACAGCTTGTGCGGAACGGCGAAATGCTCTACCAAGGTAGAAACAATTTTCTACAAGAATTTCTGCCCCTTTTCAACGAATACTTCAATTGGCTCACCGATAGTTCGGAACAAGCCGTGATGACCTATGTGTCGAAATGTGAGACCCCATTGCAGCAGCAGCTGATGGAGTCGCGCCAGTCCGACAAGTATGCACAGTACACCACAGTGGGTCCACATAAAGATGATTTGGACCTGTTTATCGGCGATCTCTCGGTAAAAAAATTCGGTTCCCAAGGACAGCAGAAAACTTTTGTACTGGCCATGAAATTGGCTCAGTTTGAATACATATACCAGCGTTGTGGGCAGAAACCCATTTTGCTGCTTGATGATATTTTCGACAAGTTGGATATGCTGCGTGTAAAACAGTTGATTCACTTGGTGGGCAGCGACCGTTTTGGTCAAGTGTTCCTCACCGACACCCAACCGGGACGCGTAGAATCCATCTTTGCCGAAATCCCACAGGTGGAACACCGCATTTTCGAAGTAAAACGTGGTGGATTAACCATTCTTAAATAAAATATTAATGTATAATAACGAACATACGCTCCAAGACTTGCTCAAGAAGGCATATCACCAGATGGACATGGACCATGTGGTGACAGAGATGGAAGTGCGCCGTGCTTATCATGCCATGGTGGGCGACTTAATCAGCCGTCTCACCTGGTCGGTCAAATTTGCCAATGGCACACTCACCGTCCGTCTGGCTTCAGCCGCATTGAAGCAAGAGCTCAACAATAGACGCACCTCACTTGCCGAAAAGTTAAATGAGGTTGTTGGCAGCAACGTAATACAGAAAATAATCATTCTATGAAACAGTTACTCAAAGCCCTCAATATGATACGGCTTAGCAACAAGCCGTCGTTTTATTGGCGTATTATATATGTGATAGTGCAGAGTGTGCTGCCGCTGCTGAGTTTGTATATCCTCAAATTTATGGTTGACTCTGTCACCAACGGTGTCAGTCAAAACCTTTTGGGTTTTGAACTTTCACCCGTTATGCTGTTGGCATTGTTCAGTGCCATCTTCTTGCTCAACAGATTGGTGGGTGTGTGCAGTGGATTCAATAGCGATATTATGTCGCAGCGGTTGGTTGACTACCTGAGCGACCGCATGCAGAAGCAGTCGGCACGACTGGATATGTCCTATTTCGACAACCCCGAGTATCACGACACCTATCATCGTGCCCAGCAAGAGTCGTCTTATCGTCCCTTGCAAGTGCTCAATGGTTTCATGAACCTTTTCGGTTCGGTTATCACCATATCAGGTATTGTTGTCATGCTTTCCACCGCTTCCATCTGGATTATTGTGGTGATGGTGGTGGCTGTGATACCTTCGTTTATCGTTAGACTTATCAAGTCCAGGCAGATTTATGCGTTCCGTAGAGAGAATACGCAGCTCTACCGCCGCACCATGTATTATACTCAGCTGCTTGGAGGCAGAGATTTTGCCAAAGAAATGCGCACTTTTGGTTTGGCACCATTCTTCCGCAGTCGATTTGTTCAGATTCGCAAAGATTTGGTCAAAACCCTCCTCCGCATCTCTCGTCGCATCTCTTGGTACGACTCTATCTGTGCTGTGGTTGAGACCGCTGCCTTGTTCTTCGTCACCCTCTTCCTTATCATCAGCGCCACCAGCGGTGCCATCACAGTGGGTGCGTTTGTTATGCTTTTTGAAGCATTCCGTCGTGGCCAAAGCGCATTGGTGAGCTTGGTGGGGGCTGTATCGGGCTTGTACGACAACCGCCTGTTCGTGGGCAACTTGTTTGAGTTCCTTGATCTTGAACCCACCATCGTGAGCCCCGCTGATGCCAAACCATTCCCCGAGGTGGTTGAAACCATCGAATTTCGTGATATTACCTTCCGCTATCCTAAGATGGAGCGTGATGTGATTTCGCACTTCAACCTCATTGCCAAAGCGGGCGAAGTAACTCAGATTGAAGGCGAAAACGGCTTTGGCAAGACCACCTTGCTCAAGCTGCTGCTCCGCCTCTATGATACCGACCAAGGTGCCATACTGGTGAATGGTGTGGATGTGCGACAATACGATCTGCGCCAACTCCGCAGAGGCATAGGCGCAATATTCCAAGACTATGTGAGATTCTATTGCACCGCCGAAGAGAACATAGCCTTTGGCGACATCGAGCATTTCGACCCCGAGCGAGTGCGATATGCCGCTGAGTTGGCTGGAGTGGACAAATATATCGACAAACTTCCTCGTGGGTATCAAACGCCCCTAGGTCGAATGTTCGATAATGGTGAGGAACTGAGCATGGGTCAGTGGCAGCGCATAGCCTTGGCTCGTCAGCTCTATAGCGATGCGCCAGTGCTCATCTTCGACGAACCTACAGCCTGGATGGATGTGCCATCACGTAAGCGCTTCTACGAGACCCTAGACGTAATGAAAGCCAACAAGAAGGTAATCATACTCATCAAACACGTTTAAAAATTCATCGAATGATACCCCAACATCATTCACTAAACACGATATACAATATGCAATTCATACTAGATCAGATTAATCCCAAAGAATACGAAGGCAACTTGATATTCCTTTATGGGAATGATGTGGCCGACCGCACTCTGCCGTTGAGCAAAAAAGAGATAGACTATCTCAAACAACGCCGCGAAGCCGACCGCCACTCCATCGTAGCCTTTGACCGCCTGCCATATAAGCTTTATGTGGTCAATTTCGATAGTGAGATTTCCGCCAACGAGAGCCAAGAACACATCCGTCGCTCTGCCGACAAGGTGGTGTCCATGCTCAAAGAGTTGAAACAACATACAGCTGCTGTCACTGGCGATGGAGTCATCCCCGAAGAGGTGGTGGCTTTCATGGAAGGTCTTGTGCTGTCCGACTACAGTTTCGACCGCTACCTGAGCAAAACGCCTCATCATCTGAGCCAGCTGGTGGTTGATTCCACTTTTCTCACCCAAGAAGAATTGGATCGCAGCACTCGTCTTTGGAATCGTATCTTTTGGTGTCGCGAATGGGTCAATCTGCCTGTGGCCGATTTCAATGCCGAGGAATTTGCTTCCGAGCTCGAAGAGATTTCCCAAGATCTGCACATCGGTTGCCAAGTGTTCGACAAGCGCAAGATAGAGGCCTTGAGAATGGGCGGTCTGCTGGGTGTGAACAAAGGCTCTGTTGATGAACCTCGATTTGTGGTGATGGAGTATAAGCCCGCCAATGCCGTCAACCAGCGTCCCGTGGCACTTGTGGGCAAGGGCGTCATGTACGACACCGGCGGCCTCAATATCAAACCCGAAGATTATATGCAGGAGATGAAGTCGGATATGGCTGGTGCCGCCACTATGGCCTCTGTGCTGTTTGCGGCTGCCGAGAATCAGTTGCCAGTGCATCTAGTGGCCTTGCTGCCCATGACCGACAACCGCCCCGGATTCAATGCTTTTGCTGCCGACGATATTCTCACCATGTATGACGGAACCACTGTGGAGGTGGTCAACACCGATGCCGAAGGCCGACTCATCCTGGCCGATGCCATAGCCTATGCTGTGGCCAACTACGATCCCGAACTCGTTATCGATGCTGCAACACTCACCGGTGCCGCCATCAGAGCCATTGGCACCTATGGCATTGCCGCCATGCAGCAGCGTGCCGAAAATCCATTCAATTTGCTCAAAATCATGGGCACACAAGTATATGAGCGCGTGGCCGAGTTCCCCTTCTGGAGCGAATACGACGAACTAATCAAATCCGATGTGGCCGACATCAAAAACTGCGGTATTGCCCAAGCCGGAGCCATCACCGCTGGAAAGTTTCTTGCCCATTTTGCCAAAGAAACCCCATACATCCATCTCGATATCGCCGGTGTTGCCTATTTCTCCAAGAAGCAACACTACTATGGTGCAGGTGCTTCGGGCTACGGCATCCGACTGCTATATGCCTTCCTGCAGACCTATGATATGACCAAAAGCAACAGACAATAATATTATCAATATAATAGTCGCTCCATGAGCGACAATATCATTCTACACTACCATGGAAGAAAAAAAGAAACAAACTCCCGTCCGCATTGGTATCACTCAAGGTGACATCAATGGCGTAAGCTACGAAGTAATACTGAAAACCTTCAGCGATTGCAGAATGTTCGATTTCTGCACCCCTATATTATATGGCTCCACCAAGGTGGCTTCGTATCACAAAAAGCTCCTCTCGCTGCATCAAGATATCACCTTCAACGGCATTCATGAAGCCAAGGAGGCTGCCGACCACAAATTCAATGTCATCAACCTCACCAATGATGAAATCAAAATTGAGGTAGGCAAACTCACCGATGTGGCTGGTGCTCAGTCGCGCCTGTCGCTCAACAAAGCGTGCGAAGACCTTAAAGAGGGATGTGTTGATGTGTTGGTGACAGCCCCCATCAGCAAAAAAAATATCCAGTCGCCCGACTTTGACTTCCCTGGCCACACCGAGTACCTCTCTCACCAGTTTGGCTGCAGCAGCCTCATGATCATGGTGTGCGACCGTATGCGCATCGGCATTGTCACCAACCATTTGGCCATTAAAGATGTGCCCGATGCCATCACCCACAATGTGCTTTTCGACAAGATCATGCTTATGAATGAGTCGCTCAAACGCGATTTTGGCATTCCCATGCCCAAAATTGCAATCATGGCACTCGACCCCCATGCTGGCGACAATGGCGTTATTGGCAATTTCGATATGACTGTGGTGAAACCTGTTATTGATGAGGTGCAGAGCAAGGGTGTCCTTGCCTATGGGCCTTATCCCTCTGATGGTTTCTTCGGCAATAGCGAGTTCACCAAGTTTGATGGTGTGCTTGCCCTCTACCACGACCAAGGTCTCATTCCTTTCAAGCTGATGTCCTTCACCGAAGGTGTCAACTTCACCGCTGGCCTTCCTTATGTACGCACATCTCCTGCCCACGGCACCGGTTTTGATATAGCAGGCAAAGACAAAGCCAGCGAGCAGTCTTTCCGCCGTGCTGTATATCTAGCATGTGATATCCTCCGCAATCGAAAAGAATACGACGAACTCACCTCTGATCCTCTCAACTGATGAAAAGATTGGTTTTGTTGGACGGTATGGCCATCGTCTATCGCGCTTTCTATGCGCTCAATGGCACCAATAGGGTCAACTCCAAAGGAATGAACACCGCTCCTGTTTTGGGGTTCACCACCACCATGTATGACCTTCTCAAAAAGCTGCAACCCACTCATTTTGCTGTGGCATTCGACCTGCCCAAACCCACTTTCCGCCACGAACTCTACCCCGAGTACAAAGCCAATCGTGAGGCCATGCCAGAGGCCATCCAGATGGGGTTACCCTATATCCGTCAGATTATCTCTGCTTTCAACATCCCCATTCTCACCTGCGAGGGCTACGAAGCCGACGATGTGATTGGCACAGCCTCCGTTTGGGCCGAACGCCAAGGTTTTGATGAGGTGCTCATGGTCACCCCCGACAAAGACTTTGCCCAACTCGTCACCCCATGCATTCACATGTATCGCTTCGGGCGTATGGGTCGCCCCGACCAAATCATGGGCATTGATGAAGTGAAAGAAAAGTTTGGTGTTCAACGTTGCGAGCAGGTCAAAGACCTCTTGGGTCTTTGGGGCGATTCGTCCGACAACATACCTGGCATCCCTGGTGTGGGCGAGAAAACGGCCAAGAAACTCATCGACCAGTTCGGCTCTATTGAAGAAATGGTGGTTCGTTATGAGGAAATCAAGAACGATAAAATCCGCTCACTAGTGCAGCTGCATGGCCAGCAAGCCCTTTTCTCCAAGCAGTTGGCCACCATCGCTCTTGATGCTCCAGTGGAACTAAACGAACAAGCTCTCTTGCTCCAAAAGCCCGACTACGCTGCGTTGCAAAAGCTTTTCTCCGAGCTCGAATTTCGTGCTTTGGCCAAGCGTTTTTTCACCGACCTATCCATCAGCGACCCCTCCGAGGCACAACGTTTTGCAGCGGCCAAAGTGGCAAAGCCAGCCAAGGTTCAGCCCGCCGACAATCAGCCATCGCTTTTCGACCAACCCACCCTTTTTGACGCTCCACATGTGGATGAATCCAGATCCATGGAGATAAAACCATTGGCACAAGTGCCCGCTGCTGGCGATGTGGCCATCACCGTGTCCGGGGCCACGCTGTCCATTGCCTCCAGCGCCGACGAGGTGTATTCATCCTTGGTGGGAGACATCGATATTGCTCAGCTGCGTGCGCTGCTACAAAATCCGCAAACCACCAAACTCTGTTTCGACCTCAAATCCATCAAATACATACTCCAAGAACTGGACATCCAGCTTTGTGGCGATGTGTTCGATGTTCAATTGGTTCACTATTTGGTAGATCCCGAAGCTCGTCACACCATCGATAGCATATCGTTGGGCATACTGGGATATGAGCCCGCCACCCCTGCAGAGACCGCTGCTGTGCTGTGGCAAATCTATCCGTTGTTGGCTGCCCAGCTGGCCGATGCCGGGCTCAAACAGATCTACACCGATATCGAACTGCCGTTGGTTGACGTGCTCATCAGCATGGAAGAGGAGGGTGTGCGCATCGATGTTGACGCCCTCAAAGACTATTCCGCCCGTCTCACCCAGGAGAAAACAATGCTCGAAAATGAGATCTACCAGCTCGCTGGTGGCTCATTCAATATTTCCTCGCCCAAACAGCTGGGCGAAATCCTCTATGAACGTCTCCAAGTCACCGACAAGCCTCCCCGCACCGCCACCAAGCAGTATTCCACTGCCGAAGACGTACTTGTCAAACTCAAAGACAAGCATCCTATCATTGAAAAAATACTAGAGTACCGCTCCATCAGCAAACTCATTGGCACCTATCTCGATAGCTTTCCCAAGCTCATCAACCCCGCCACCAAGAGGCTTCACACCATCTACAATCAGACAGTAACGGCCACTGGCCGACTATCAAGCAGCAACCCCAACTTGCAGAATATCCCCATCCGCACCGAGCGTGGACGCGAAATTCGCAAAGCCTTTGTTGCCCGCAATGATGATTACACGCTGTTGGCTGCCGACTATTCTCAGATAGAACTCCGCATCATAGCCTCTTTGGCGCATGATAGGCACATGATAGAGGCCTTTGCTAACCATTACGATATCCATGCAGCCACCGCTGCCAAGATTTACAAGATACCCATGGACCAAGTGTCCAAAGATTTGCGCCGCAATGCCAAGTCGGTCAACTTTGGCATCGTGTATGGTATCAGTGCTTTTGGCTTGAGTGAGCAGCTGGGCATCTCCCGTGCCGAGGCCAAATCCCTCATCGAAGAATATTTTGCCCAATACCCCGATATCAAGAATTATATCGACTCCAGCGTGGCTTTTGCCCAGCAGCACGGCTATGCCCAAACCCTCTTGGGCCGTCGCCGCTATCTGCCCGACATCCAGTCGCGCAATGCTTCATCGCGCAATTTTGCCGAGCGCAACGCAGTCAATATGCCCATCCAAGGCACTTCTGCCGATATGATCAAGATTGCCATGATCGAGGTCTATCGCCAAATCAAAGCGCAGGGACTCAAGTCAAGGATGATCCTTCAAGTGCACGACGAATTGGTATTTGATTGCTATAAACCCGAGCTCGACCAAGTGCGCCAAATAGTGGAGCAAGCCATGCTCAACGCCTTGCCCCTTTCCATTCCCATCGAAGTGGGCATCGACGTAGGTTCCGACTGGCTTTCGGCCCATTAATCAACACAATCCACAAAACAACTTGAATAATAATAAATAATAATCAATATGAAAAAGATTTTTCTTCTCATTGCGGTAGCTTTGATGAGTGTGAGTGCCGCTTTTGCACAAAATCTATCTGAGGAAGCAGACTTTTCCTCCGTATGTTCGTCTGGCCAAGTGCTCCACTACAAGGTGGTGGATTATGGCGAAGTATATGTTTGGGGATATTTCCAGTATCCCGAAATGCTTGGCGGCTTCATCCAAGTGCCCCGCACCGTTCGCCACAACGACCAAAACTATGTGGTCACCGGTATTGCCGATAGTGCATTTGCCAACTGCATTCGTGTGCAAGGCGTCACACTCCCCAACACCATGTTTTATTTGGGCGACAAAGCTTTCTTCAATTGCACCGACCTTCGGGTGATTGAAATGCCCAAAACCCTCGTATCCATCGGCGAGCGTTGCTTCGAGGGCTGCACCTCTCTTATCGATGTGGTGATGCCCAACGCAGTGGTTGATATGGGCGACTATGCTTTCCGCAACTGCACTGGCGTGCGTCACTTTGTCATTTCCCACAGCCTCACCTACATCCCCGAGGGGTGTTTTGAAGGCTGTTCCTCCGTCACCGACTATATCATACCCGCCAGCATCGACACCATCTACTGCCATGCATTTGATGGATATAAGCAGCTGCGCAACGTTTCTTTCATGGGCGATGTGCCTCCCACCCCCTCTTGCTCCCCCACTTTGCCATTCAGCCGCACAATCCCCATCGCCGTGCCTCGCCGTTCGTTTGATACCTACAAGGCATCCTACATCTGGGGCCAGTACAAAATCCAAGCAATGTAACATATTCAATCCCAATCCTTACTTTCAATCCTCTGTCCGACCATCGGGCAGAGGATTGTTGTTTTATGATCATGGTTTCTACCCCTCTGCTATACACATACTGTACTTTATTTTATTCTGACACGCTGACACGATTGACATGCTTGACACGTCTCAAATTTGGAATACGCCATCTCAATATTCCCGAACATGCGGAATCTTGTGCGAGGTGGCATAAACCCGCCAACCACCGTCTGGAAGACGCTACGGTAGGGAAGACATAGAACAGGTGCATATGTTTGTGCAGATTTCGTTAGCTGTAGCATGCCCTGCTTTGCACCCGAAGGTTCACTGAACCTTTCTCCCTTTGAGGAGGAGACGACAGACGCATCCACTATAAGCAATTATTATATTTTTGATATACTGTTAGACGGATTCTGTCCATTCCTTTTCCGTAAGGGGGGAGCCTCAAGTACAGGGGAATGTTTCGACAAAATCATTCTTTACAGAATACCACATTCACGTCAAGGTGCTAACTACCCCACTTAGCCCACCAATTTGCCAAAGATAATACTTATATGACTCTAACTCTTTCTGGCAGAGAAAACGAATCATCTTTGCAGTCTAAGAGACTTTTGCACTCGCGAAATTGTTGTTTTTTGCATGCAATAAGAGTCAATGGTTCGGTAGAAAATAGTTAACAATTAGGCGGCAGGAGCCGCAATATTAA
>JAKSMP010000034.1 GCA_024400505.1 Bacteroidales bacterium
GAGGCTGCCGCAAAGAAAGCCGCTGAAGAAAAACGCCTGGCTGAAGAGGCTGCCGCAAAGAAGAGGGCTGCCGAGGCCGCTCTGGCTGCCGCAGCCAGCAAGTTGAACCCCATCTTTGCCCAAGAAACGACCGCCCAAGGACAGCAGCAGGCCACCCCGCAGATGGAGACGCTGGCCGGCAACCCCAACGACGCCCTGTTTGCCGAGCCCGCCGCCGAGGCCGAGCAGCCCAAGCGCGAGATGTCGCTCTTCGACCTCCTCTCGCCAAAGAGCGACGCCACCGAAGGTCCCGCCAAACGCACCTTGGCCGACACCCTGGGCAAGCAGATGCCCAATGTGGAGGACAAGCTGGAGAACCATGTGCGCGCCAAGAAAGTGGACGACCTGCGCACCATCATTGGCATCAACGACAAGTTTGCTTTCATGAACAATTTGTTCAACAGCAACATGAGAGCCTACAACGACTTTGTGCTGCACCTCAACGCCATCAACGACCGCGAGGAGGCCCTCGAATACGTTAACATCATTGCGCAAGAATATAAATGGGATGAGACATCGGACGATGTGATCCGTTTCCACAAGATATTCGACCGCAAATTCTAACCCCGATTTCTAACCGCAAAAACCAATCGACCAGTATGGACAATCGCAAAGCAATACTCTTCTCCGCCCCCTCGGGCAGTGGCAAGACCACCATCATACGCGAAATACTCAAGAGATTCGACATCTTTGAATTCTCAATCTCGGCCACCAGCCGCGCCCCCCGCGAGGGCGAGCAAGACGGCGTGGACTATTATTTCCTCAGCCCCGAAACTTTCGCCCAGCGGGTGGAGAACCAAGAATTTCTGGAATGGGAGGAGGTGTATGCCGGCGTGCGCTACGGCACCCTCAAGTCGGAAATCACCCGCATCTGGGACAACGGCCATGTGATCATCTTCGACGTGGACGTGAACGGCGGCATGAACATCAAGAAATATTTTGGCGTGAATGCGCTGGCCCTCTTTGTGATGCCGCCCAGCGTGGAGGTGCTGGAGCAGCGCCTGCGCAACCGCGGCACCGAGAGCGAGGAAGCCATCACTAAACGGCTGGCACGCAGCGCGGCCGAACTGGGGATGGCCGACCAATTTGATGTCACCATCATCAACGACGACCTGGAACACGCCGTGGACGAAACCCAGCGCATCATCACCAACTATCTCTGCAATTAGTCATCCGCTAGCATCTCACTGAGCATGGAATCACTACTCGCATTTATCAAACGATTCAATTACATCTTCGTATTCCTGGTGCTGGAGATATTGGCCCTCATATTCATCTCGCAGAACAGCAACTATCAAGGCTCAAAGCTGGTGAGCATGGGCAACGCCGTGGCTGGACGCTGCTACAGCGCCGTGGCCTCGGTAGGCGACTATTTCGGCCTGCGCCACGAAAACGCGCTGCTGGCCGCCGAGAACGCCAAGCTGCGTGCCCAGCTGGCCGAGAGCTACATCAGCTACAACACCCGCCAATTCTCGCACAACGACACCGTATTCAACCAACGCTACGGCTACACCGAAGCCCAGGTGGTGAAAAACTCATGGAACCGCCGCGACAACTACATCATGATCAACAAAGGCCGCAAGCAGGGCATCCGCGAGGACCAAGCCGTCATCTCGCCCCAAGGGGTGGTGGGCGTGGTGGTGAGCACCACCGACAATTTCTCCACCATCATGCCTGTGCTGCACTCCAACAGCCGCAACTCGGTGCGCATACCTCGCATCAACACCAACGGATCGCTGGTGTGGCGGGGCGGTGACTTCCGCTATGCCACCCTCATCGACATCCCCACCACCTACCGTCTGCGCAAAAACGACACCATCGTCACCAGCGGCATGGCCAACGACTTCCCCGAAGGGGTGATGGTGGGATTTGTGGAGAGAGCCTTCTCGGAGCGAGGCAGCGGATTCTACACCATCCAAGTGCGCCTGGCCACCGAGTTCAACACACTTGACCACGTGTATATCGTCAACAACTATTTCAAGGCCGAGCAAGATTCGCTCATGGTCCATACCCAAAAACAGGCAGAAATCAAATGACACGAATCATCTTCAACAATATAGCCCGCTTCATCGCCCTGCTGCTCTTGCAGGTGATGGTGCTCAATTACGTCTATCTGGGAGGCTATATCCTCCCCTTCGTCTATCTGCTGGCGGTGCTGATGCTGCCCACCCGCATGGGGCGCATCCCCCTGCTGCTGGTGGCATTTGCCACGGGCATGATTGTGGACATCTTCTGCAACATCCCCGGTTTCCACACCTTCAGTTGCACCGCCATGGCCTTCGTCCGCATCGTCATCGGCAACCGCATCCTCACCCGCGACGACCCCGACGCCGTTATCGACACCCCCAACATCCACACCGTTCCCCTCTCCACCTTTGCCGGATATTCGTTCCTGCTGGTGCTTGTCTATTGCGCCACCTACGGACTCCTGGAGGTGTTCAGCTTCGGCAATTTCTTCCTCACCCTGCTGGGCATCTTGGTCAACACCATCGTGGCCTGGGGACTTTCGATGCTTTTCCAACTGTTGATCCCAACCCCCAAGAAGTAATCCTCCCCGTTATGGCACACAAGGTCTCCTGCTTCCTTCTTGGCCTGATGATGGCTTCCCTCGCCTGGACCCAGCCGGGCATCGGCCAGTGGCAGAATGTCAACTCTTTTGTGGGCGTCCGCCATGTATGCTCCGCCCCCGACCAAGTATATGCCGCCACCCGCATGGCGCTATTTAGCTATCACAAAGAAGAGTTCTCCACCACCCCCATCACCAAAGGCAACGGCCTCACCGATGCGGGCATCAGCACCATGGCCTACGACCCCGCCACCCGCTCGCTGCTGGTGGCCTACACCAATTCCGCCATCGACATCAAGCAGGGCAGCTCGCTCCACCACATTGCCGACATCAAATACAGCAACATCTCGGGCGACAAACAAATCTACCACATCCGTTTCTCTGCCGGCCGCGCCTATCTGGCCACGGGGTTCGGCATCGTGGTGCTGAGCCTCAACCGCCACGAGATCGAAGAGACCTACTATCTGGGCAACAATGGCAGCACCGCCACCGTTTACGACATCGCTTTTGCCGACAGCCTCATCTACGCCGCCACCGACCACGGCGTGCTCCACGCCCCCAAGGCCAGCCGCCGACTCCACATCCGCGAAGAGTGGCAGCCCGACACCTTGGCTCCGTTTGGCACCCTCTCGGTGCGCATGCTCGACATCTGCCGCGGCCAACTGCTGGCTGCCGCCTGCCACAATGCCCCCGACACACTCACCCTCTTCATCCAGCGTTCCGCCACCCAGTGGGACTCGCTGGCACCCGCCCATCTGCGCACCCTCCGCTGCCACAACGGTCATGTGATCCTCAACCACTACAGCAGCATCGACATCCTCGACCTCGACCTCAACCCCATCGCCACACTCACCTCGCTGCCCGAATTCGGCCTTGCGGCCAACGATGCCGATATCGATGCCGACGGCACCCTGTGGATTGGCCACCCCTGGGCTGGCATCCTGCGTGTGCCCAAAGGCTACACCGTGGGCTATTGGCACCACCCCGAAGGACCCAACAACGACGACTACATCTACAGCATCCACTGCACCCACGACCGCACCTTCTTCTGCCCCGGCGGCAAACTGCCCACCTACCAAAACACCTATCTGCCCCCCTCCCTCGCCTATCAGCAAAAGGGGGAGTGGCACCAGTTCGACTTTGCCGGCGCACAAGTGTCCGACGTGCTCAACGTGGCCGTTGACCCCACCAACCGCAAACACGCCTCCGCCACCGCTTGGGGTTATGGCGTGCTTGACTTCGAAGACGGCGTGCTCCTGCACCATTTCAACCAACACAACACACCGCAGCTGACAGCCTACTCCATCGGCGACTTCACCCACCTGCGCACCGCCGGCTTGGCCTACGACCTTTGGGGCGACCTCTGGGTCACCAATTCGCTGGTCGCCAACGGCCTTGCCGTCCGCCACCGCAACGGCGAGTGGGAATCCTTCAACACCTCAGCCCTCTTCTCGGGCCTTGCCGACGAGAAACTCGAAATCGACAAAATCATCTGCGACAGCGTCCGCGGCTATAAATGGTTCGCCGGCCGCGCCAACCGCATCTACGTCCACAACGGCTCCGACAAAATGGCCTATATTAACCCCAACAACGGCTCCAAACTCGAAACCCACACCGTCACCTGCCTGGTGCAAGACCGCTCGGGCGACATCTGGTTTGGCACCGACAAAGGACTCAAAGTCATCTACGACGGCTATCGCGCCTTCAACAACGGCGGCCATGGCGAGCTCTCCCCCGTCACCTGCAGCAACATCCTCTTCAGCGAAGACGGCATCTACGAATACCTCATGGCCTACGAAAGCATCACCTGCCTAGCCGTGGACGGCGCCAACCGCAAATGGGTGGGCACCTCCAACAACGGTCTCTACCTCATCTCGGCCAACGGCCAGCAGGAAATCCACCACTTCACCACCGCCAACAGCCCCCTCGCCTCCGATAAGATTGTGGCACTCGCCGTCCATCCCGAGACGGGCTGCGTCTATATAGGCACCAACATGGGCGTGCAAACCTACCGTTCCACAGCCACCGTGGCCTACCAAGAGCCCTCGGCCGACATCCACGCCTTCCCCAACCCCGTGCGCCCCGACTACGATGGCCCCATCGCCATCAAAGGCTTCACCCGCGATGCCATCGTCCATATCACCGACGCCCGCGGCCACGTGGTATTCGCCACCACCGCCCATGGCGGACAAGCCATCTGGAACGGTCGCACCCAGGCTGGCAACCCCGTGCAGAGCGGCACCTACTTCGTTTTTACCTCCGACCAAATGGGATCCATGCGATCCGTCACCAAAATACTCATCATCCGATAAAACCCAATCCTAGCAAATGACACCCACCCTCTCCACACCCGCCCTCGTCCTCCATACCACCCAGTATGCCGAGACCTCGGTGATTGCCAAAATCTTCACCCGGCAATTGGGGGTGCGTTCCTATATCCTCAAAGGGGTGCGCAAAGGCAGCAGCCGCACCAAGCAAAACCTACTCCAGCCCCTCAGCTACCTCGACCTCGTGGTTTACAACAACCCCAAAACCTCACTCAACTACCTCAAAGAGATTGCCCCACACCCCGCTGCCGCCGCCATGCCCGACTCTCTGGCACAAGAGGCCATGCGCAACGCCATCCGTTTCTTCATGACCGAACTGCTCTACAAGAGCCTGCGCGAAGAAGAACCCATGCCCGACCTCTTCGACTATGTGGTGGAGAGCCTTTCCTTCGATCAAGGCCAGCTCGCCCACCAGCCCATCCAATTCCTTCTCACCGTGGCCGACCACCTGGGCATCAGCCCGCAGGACAACCACAGCGCTCGCGAGCCCTATTTCGATATGGCCGAAGGGCGCTTCTGCTCCGCCGGGCAAACCCTCCTCGACTCCTCCACCTCCACCCTCCTCCACTACTATATACAAGCCATCCACCACGGCACTCCCTTCCCCCTCTCCACCCTCCAGCAGCGCACCACCCTCATCAACCGTCTGCTGGAGTACTTCCAACTCCACGTCACCGATTTTCACAGCTTCAAGTCCCACGAAATCCTCCACTCCGTATTGCAATAAACCCGTTATTATGAAAAAAATATCACTCATCGTCACCCTCATCCTCTCATGCCTCTCGGCCATGAGCCAGCAATGCTATTGGGTATTCCTCACCGATAAGCAGGGTTCCACCTTCGACCCCTACACCTATTTCGATGCCAAAGCCATCGAGCGCTACCGCCAGTGCGGGGCCGACATCTACGACATCACCAACTACCCTGTAACCGAATCTTATGCCAGCCATGTCCATTCGTTGGCCACCGAAGAAGTGGGGCAGAGCCGTTGGCTCAATGCCGTGGCCGTCATGGCCACCCCCGACCAGATCGAGCAGATCGAGCAGCTACCCTTCGTACGCCACACAGCTCTCATTGGAGGCGGTATGCTGCTAGCCCAAACCCAACAACCAGCAGAACCCACAAATCCACAAGTCCTCAAATCCACAAATCAACCCGCCCTCGCCGACCAGCTCCTGCGCATGCAGGGCGACCAGTTTGTGGCCAAAGGCATCGACGGCAAGGGTATCCGCATTGCCGTGCTCGACAATGGATTTCCCCGCGTCAACACCCATAAAGCCTTCCAGCACCTGCGCGACAACAACCGCATCCTCGACACCTGGAACTTCCCCACCAAGAAATCCGATGTCTATGGCTGGGGTACTCATGGCTTGATGACCCTCTCCTGCATCACCGGCGTTTTCGACACCGTCCAGCTGGGTCTTGCCACAGGTTCCGAATTCCTCCTCTACCGCACCGAGATCAACACCGAGCCTTTCAAGGAAGAAGTGTGGTGGATGCAGGCCATGGAGCGTGCCGACCAGCATGGCGCCAACCTCATCAGCTCCTCGCTCGGCTATGGCAAAGACCGGTATTTCACCCGCGACATGGATGGCACCTCCTATGTGGCCAAAGCCGCCAACCTGGCTGCCCGCAAAGGCATCTTGGTGTGCAACTCTGCCGGCAACGAAGGTGATGACAAATCGTGGAAAACCATCATCACCCCTGCCGATGCCGACAGCGTGCTCTGTGTTGGTGGTATCATTCATTCGCTTAATTATTATCAACATATTAGCTTCAGTTCCTTCGGCCCTTCGGCAGACGGTCGCCTGAAACCCAATGTGGTGGCATTTGGCCATGCCCTTGCAGCTGCCAACAACGACCAAAAGATTCATGAAGTGGATGGCACCTCTTTCTCCTGTCCCCTCGTGGCCGGCTTTGCCGCCTGCGCCTGGCAGACCCATCCCCAGCTGACCAACATGCAGATGCTGGATCTCATCCAGAAATCTGCCGACCTGCACCCCTACTTTGATTACGCCCTCGGCTATGGTGTGCCCCAGGCTTCCTATTTCTTATATGAGAATGAGATGCCAGAGCCCACCTTCCATTTAGTGGATCGAAAAGACTCCATCGAAGTCCAGTTTGTCAAGCTGCAGCCTCACATGACGGTATTCTTCAACAAGCAGAACCCCGATGGCACCTTGGTCAAATACTCATCTGCCGAGCTCTCAAAAGTCAGCCCCAACTATCGACTGTTCTTCCACAAAGGCGCACTCGACTCCTGCACACTCAACGTATCCTATGCCGGCTACACCGAGAGCTTCACCCTCACCCCCCAAGACCAATTCCGCATGAACTGGGAGCGCCGCGAGTTTGCCCCCTGGTGCACCAATGACGACTCCACCCGCAGCCACTATCTTTACCAGCGCACTGCCGATGATTTGACACCATCACGCTGGGGTAAAAACGCTCGATGGAATGCCGAATTTTTTGTAGCCTTAGGCGACATCATCCGCATTCAGAGCGAGGAACGCCAGATCAAAGCCTACTCTCCTGCCAGCCATATCGGTGGCCGCATCCTCTTCGCTGCCTCCAAAGCCTATCGCCTAGGCTTGGGTGTGGAATACGCTGCTGCGCGCTACAACTTCCAGCCCGCCAAGCACAACGGCATCGACAACCTTTTCAACATCACCACCGACGGCCTCAAGCAGAAACAATACCGCTATCAAGAATGTGCCATCGAGCTCTTCCAGCGCATCCGCTTCACCCCCGGCGGCATCACCGGCAGCGGCATCCATTGGGATCTGGGCGCATACATGGGCTTTGGCGGCTACACCTATCAGCTCAAATACAGCCAATTCAACCATGCCTCCGGCGCCACACTCACCTACTACAACCCCCGCCATGTCGATGCCTATCACACCAACTTCGGCATCGTCACCCGCGTTGCCTACGACTGGATTGGCCTCTATGCCCGCTACCGCCTTACGGGCTTTGCCACCAAATACGACCTCGACCCCAATAACCCCACAGCCTTCCAGATGAGGCTCCCCCGCCTCGAAGTAGGCCTAGAAATATCACTCTAATCCCCATCTAACGACAACATATTTATTAATAAGGAATATATAATACTAATAACAAATATCACAAACTTATGACACTCGAAGAATTTCAAGCCGAATTGCGTGCCGGTATTCCCAATCCGCTGCCCGCACCCCAACCCTACGATCCCACCGTCAACCACGCTCCCAAGCGCAAAGAAATCCTCACCAAGGCCGAGAAAGAGCTTGCCATCCGCAACGCCCTCCGCTATTTCGACCCCAAGGACCACGCCATGCTGGCTCCCGAATTTGCCGAAGAGCTCAAGACCTATGGCCGTATCTACATGTACCGTCTGCGTCCCACCTATCCCATGTACGCCCGCTCCATCGACGAGTATCCTGCCAAATGCCGTCAGGCTGCTGCCATCATGCTCATGATCCAAAACAACCTCGACCCCGCCGTGGCACAGCATCCCCACGAGCTTATCACCTACGGTGGCAATGGTGCCGTCTTCCAAAACTGGGCCCAGTATCGCCTCGTCATGAAATACCTCAGCGAGATGACCGAGGAGCAGACCCTCGTCATGTACAGCGGCCACCCCATGGGACTCTATCCATCTCATAAGGACGCTCCCCGTGTGGTTGTCACCAACGGTATGATGATCCCCAACTACAGCAAACCCGACGATTGGGAGCGCTACAACGCCCTCGGCGTCACCCAGTATGGACAGATGACTGCTGGTTCCTACATGTACATCGGACCCCAGGGTATCGTCCACGGCACCACCATCACCGTGCTCAACGCAGCCCGCAAACTCGGTGGCGGCACCGCAGGCAAACTCTTCATCACCGCAGGTCTTGGCGGCATGAGCGGCGCTCAGCCCAAGGCTGGCAACATCGCTGGCGTGGTATCCATCACCGCCGAAATCAACCCCGCTGCCACCAACAAGCGCCACGACCAAGGCTGGGTGGACGAAGTCTATGACAACCTCGACGAACTCTTCGCCCATGTCAATGCTTCCCTCGCCAAGAAAGAGGCTCGCTCCTATGCCTACCAGGGCAACGTTGTTGACCTCTGGGAATACTGCGCCGAAAAAGGCATCAAAGTCGATCTCGGTTCCGACCAGACCTCCCTCCACAACCCCTGGGCTGGCGGCTACTATCCCGTGGGTGTCAGCTTCGAGGACGCTAAGGTCATGATGGCCGAGCAGCCCGAACTCTTCCACGACAAAGTGCAGGAGTCCCTCCGCCGCCATGTGGCAGCCGTCAACAAGCTCACCGCACAAGGCATGTACTTCTTCGACTATGGCAACGCCTTCCTCCTGGAGAGCAGCCGTGCCGGTGCCGACATTTGGAACGCCGACCACTCCGCCTTCCGCTATCCTTCCTACGTTCAGGACATCATGGGCCCCATGTGCTTCGACTACGGCTTCGGCCCCTTCCGTTGGGTGTGCACCAGCGGCAAACCCGAGGACCTCGACAAGTCCGACCAGATTGCCATGGACGTCCTCAACGAAATCGCTTCCCACTCCCCCGCTGAAATCCAGCAGCAGATGCGCGACAACATCCAGTGGATCCAGGGTGCCAAGGAGAACAAACTCGTAGTAGGTTCTCAGGCCCGCATTCTCTATGCCGACTGCGAAGGCCGCACCCGCATCGCCGAGAAATTCAACGAGGCCATCGCCAAAGGCGAGATCTCCGCTCCCATCGTCCTCGGTCGCGACCACCACGATGTGTCGGGCACCGACTCTCCCTTCCGCGAGACCAGCAACATCTACGACGGTTCCAACCGCTGCGCCGACATGGCCGTGCAGAACGTCATCGGCGACTCCTTCCGCGGTGCCACCTGGGTTTCCATCCACAATGGTGGTGGCGTAGGCTGGGGCGAAGTCATGAATGGTGGTTTCGGTATGGTGCTTGACGGCTCTGCCGATTGCGACCGCCGCCTCAAGCTCATGCTCTACTGGGATGTCAACAACGGCATCAGCCGCCGCAGCTGGGCCCGCAACGAAGGCGCCATGTTCGCCATCAAGCGTGCCATGGAGCTCAACCCCCAGCTCAAGGTCACCATGCCCCAGTTGGTTGACGACAAAGTCCTCGAAGGCCTCTTCTAAGATTTCCCTTCCCCATCTACATATCAGAGGGCGTATCGCACGATACGCCCTCTGTTTTTTGGCATCTCACAAGCCACATATCCATCCTATGCACGGCATCAACCACACAGAAACTGAAATGCTCCAATTAATAGTGCTTGGAATCAAACACAAAAAGGCCCGCGCGATTGTTGCCGATGAGGGATCCGCTCCCTTTTGTCAACCTATTCTCTAATTCACTAATTCTTGAGATTCAACAAAAATAACAGATGAGGACAACTATTGATTGATGTACAGAACAAAGCTGTCAATACCTATGACGTCGACATGTGGGAATGGAATATTCTTAAGTACGTCAAAATGACGGTCTTCAGAAACAATATACTTGGCATTGGCAAACAAAGCGCAATCCACAAACTTATTGTCATCAGGGTCAGCCGTGATAAGGTTGTAATGCATGTGCGGGTCGATGCGAAGCACATTGCCCCTAGTGAGAATAGTGTTGACTACAGCATCAGCCACTTTGGGGTTGATGTTGCGCGCAATCACCTCTGAATACTCTTCTAATATCTCATTGGTGATGCATAGCATGTACGCATTGCTGATAAACTTCTGCCATACCACCTGATATTGATTTCGGGCAGAGATGGACATTATCAGCACATTGGTGTCTAGCACAATGTGATCCATGGCCGGGACTATTTATAAGGGGTTCTTTCGTGGAGGGTGCGGAAAGATTCGACTTTGTCGTCTGTGAGATCTCCGCAATCCCACAATCTGTCGATTTCTTCTTGAGCCTGTTTGGCGAAGAAGTCAGAGATTACCTGCTTGAGCTTGTCCAATGTCTCAGGCTGCTTGACGAACGACATCATGTCGATGATTTCCAGTTGTGTTGGTGTGAATACGGTAGTCTGCATAATTCGTCGGGTTTTTGAGATAAATAACGCATGTGTTGCCGATTTATTGCGGCCACGGTAAAATAGCGGGCCCGCTATTGCATTATCCCATCATCACAAACTCGCCAAATGCTTATTCAGTTTCACCTTCTCCACCAACCCGTTGGGGAACCTCGCAGAGCCACGGCACGTTATAATCTATTCCTTCTTCCTCGACCACTAAGCGAGGTTCGGGCGGAAGTATGTTTTGCGACTTCACTAGTCTGGCTATATAGTCAGCCTTTGTGGCTTCACTTTCAATCTCTTCTCTCCTAGCCTTACTCATGGATAGAAATTCTTCCTCAATCTCCAACCCCAAATACCTGCGTCCTAGCAGATTGGCGGCAATGCCAGTGGTGCCGCTCCCGCTGAAAGGGTCAAGAATCCATGCACCCGGCTGAGTGCTTGCTTGAATCAGTCGAGCCAACACACCCAGCGGTTTCTGTGTGGGGTGCTTGCCACATGATTTCTCCCACGGTGCGATAGCGGGCATACGCCAAACATCGGTCATCTGCTTGTTGCCATTCAGATGCTTCATCAAGTCGTAGTTGAAATAGTGTGCCACCTTGGGCAATTTTCGAGCCCAGATAATAAATTCGGTGCTATAAGTGAAGTAGCGGCACGAAATGTTTGGTGGCGGATTGGTCTTGGCCCATGTGATAACGTTGAGTATCTTAAAGCCCAACTTCAACAACTGCTGCTGTACACTGAAAATGTTGTGATGAGTGCCCGAAATCCATATAGTGCCCTCGGGTTTCATGTGGTCACGCACAGCCGACAGCCACCTAAGGTTGAAGGCATCCATTTCCTCGGGTGTTGTAGGCTTGTCCCAATCCCCCTTGTCCACGCAAACAATCTTTCCGCTCTGATAGCTGATGCCACCGCCAGAAAGGAAATAGGGAGGGTCGGCAAAGACCATGTCGAAGTTAAAATTAAACTTCGACAAAGTTTCAACACAGTCGCCTTGGACTAGTGTGAAGTCATTATTTGATGATTTATAAAAGGATGTAACCCTCATTCTGGTACGGGCAGCCCCAATTTTTGAAGTGGAATATAATCAAAATAATAGTGGCAATTCACACTAATGATATAATCAAGAACATCTTTATATCTGGGATCTCTAAACCATGAATTAAGAATGTAGACATACTCAACCTCAATGTTTAATTGTGATAACAACTTGATATATTGCTTCCTCTTAAAATCACAAGTTTGCAATTTTTCGTCCACACTACCTGGTACTTCTTGATGCTTAACTTCGATAATAAACAATGTATTATTGATGATAACATAAATACAATTGTCAGGAAGTAACTTGCAAGAAATATAGTTTTCCCAATTGATACCATTCTCCTTAAGATATTTGTAAAAACCATGCTTTTTGAAAGTAAGAGCTACCAATTCGCCCTGATAATAAACATTACAACCAATAACAGAATACCCATTTTGTTGAGCCAGAAAGGATGTTAAATCTACTTTTCCTTCATAGATTAACCCTGTTACGGTGTTTCCTCCGCCAATACCATTCTTTATCATAATACCTTATTATCATCAACGGTTCTTTGGCATACGCCATGATAATAACCTAAAGCGAAAGCAGCATGAGGACTTTTATGTCTTTGCGCACCAGCTTGACTTTCTTCCAAGTTTATCAGAACAGAATCTACACAAAGAGAACCATTTAGACTATACCCAGCCTTAAAACCCTCTTCGTAAGCACATGCAGCACATTTGTGGCGACCAATACCACCTTGGTCTGTTGGAAGCGTTGCCATTATATTTTGAATAGCAGAATGATCTTTTGTACAAGCCATAATAACTACTTTAATATATTGATAAACAAACAACTATTTGTTAAATTATACACACTAGGAATTATCGAATAAGCCTCTTGTAGTTTGTTTTTTGCACTTTTCCATCCGATACCATCAGTTATCCAAACGAACTCAAAACCATCAACAGAGTTGATTTTGGGTGCTAATTCAGAGTAAGAACGTGCAACTTCATTCAACTTCGAACCACCGCCACTATAGAAATTTACCTCTATCAAATAGGTCTTTTCTTTAGTTTCAACAACAAAATCAAATCTTTTTTCATCGTCACCCAATACAGCAGACAAAGCAGGCCACTCGCTGGAATAAACTTCCTGACGATAAGCAATTCCATTGTCTCGAAGAATCTTCGCAACCATATTTTCCATTACGTGACCGCTTCGATTTTTTCTGGCATTGGTATCAAGTCCTGTTTCTATGCCGAACACATAATCAACCAAATCGTTTATTCTCTTTGCTTCAAAAATCTCTCTAAGTCCTGTATCTTCCAAAAACTCCATTACTCCATCAACTGACTCAAACATCGAATCAAGAATAACACAATTCCCAATTCTATCAATCACTTTCTTGCCACCTTCACTTCTAACAGCGATAAGAATATCCATCACATCAAACGCTGATTTATCACGCATCCAAATAGTTTCAACAGCTTTGCGCATATCGGATGCTCCAAGCAAACTATTCAACATGCATAGACTTAGTTTTATATTATCAACATTTTGCGAAATCTTATCAAAATCACAAAAGAAATCAAGTGTTTGGTTTGTCTCTTGAAGTTGAGACATAAAAGTGTTGAAATCAGTTTTCATAGACACAATTATTCATTATAGACTATATCATTCTCCGCCACGAACAAATCACCATCGCCATACCCTCCATAATATTGATGATGCTTGGTATTTTGGTAATTATGGACTAATATCTCTGTCAATTTACCACGTTTATTTGGATTTGCATTGATACTTCTAGAAGCCCACACACGTTCTATGGGATAGTTACCATATAACACATCAAAGAAGTTGTCGGCCTCATTCTTACCTTTGCAATCAGAGTTACTAAGCATAAACTGGAACCCAGCTTCATTGATGCGGTCACAGTATTCCTTCAATCGAATCTGAGCATCATCATTGAACGATTCTTTTGCATAGTCATTAAAACTAGAAGTATCACTCAATGGACGATAAGGAGGGTCAAAATAGAAAAAGTTTTTGTTAACTTGGGTGTACTGAAAAGTTGCCTCGAAATCCCCAGTCAAAATCTCAACCTTTTTTAATAATTCACTATCAGCCATGATAGTGGATTCGTCAATTATTTGGGGGTTAGCGTATTTTCCAAAGGGTACATTGAACGCACCTTTCTTATTTACCCTATACAAACCATTAAAGCAAGTACGATTAAGGAAAAAGAATAAGGTGGTATTCTCTATAGGTTCGAGATTCTTCTCGTTGTACTTATCCCTAACATCATAGAAGAAGTTTTTCCTAGACTCCTCATCAGAAAGAGATTTGTACTTCATTTCAAGTTCTTTCGCAAATTGTACAAGTTCTTTCGGATTGTCTCTAACAACTTTATAACAAGTAGTTAAATCAGGATTCACATCATTAATAACAGCATGTTGAATATTAGGATAACGTTGCAACATATAGAAGAGCATAGCCCCCCCACCAATAAATGGCTCTATATAAGTCACATTGTCCCAATTATCAAAGTCAGCTGGAAGATGTGCATCCAGTTGTTCAATGAGCTGGCCTTTGCCGCCAACCCACTTGATAAAAGGTTTTGCTTTCATGGTATCTTAGATATTTATTCTTCCAAGTTGAGATGAGGGCAAAACAAAAGCCCTCTTTCCTTTGAGAAAAGAGAGCGCGTCAGGGACTATCGGTATCAGGGCCTACCACAGCCACTCTAGGCAACAATCTTACTGTTCACGCTCTCTATGGTGCGCAAACATCTTCTTGTTGGCTGACTAGAGTTTTGCAAAGTGGTAGTTCTGATACCCAGTCACAACCAGATGTTCTGTTATTCTTTTACTTTTTTTTCGTTTATTTTTATCGTTTAACTATGGGACTCTAAGTGTGTTTTTCTTCCATCGGCAAGCAGAGCCCCATAATTTGCCAATGGACACTTTTTTTCCTTTGCAAATATACATAAAAATATTTATACATTCAGATTTTGGGGGAAAGTTAAATCTTAATTAATTGATCTAAATAGATCTAAATAGGTTGCGGGGATGGGCGGGACCTCGTATTTTTGCAGCCGATATGGGGGGATGGTCAGGCAGTTTAGTTGATTCATTGCTTTGCTGTTGCGAACGGTGGGCTTGGCTGCTGAGGATGGCATTTTGTCGCTGATTACCCTCCCAAAACGATATGGCTATAATATAAAACGCAACAATTATGGATTGGATTGATTTTGATGATTTCTTGGATATGCTCAAACGGTTTCCCGGCACCGAGATTACCGCCCGCGGCGACTTGGACGACCGCAAACCGATTCACCGATGGACTTACCTACCCGACAAAAAGCGCTACCGACACCGATGGAATGGGCACATAGAATGTGCGCAGGAGGCCACCACCCTGCACCGCTACCACGGCACTCAATGGAACCCTGTGCCTTTCTACCACATCACCGACCCCAAGCAACAGCAGCTGGCCATCCGACTGGTGGAGCAACTGACCATGACGGGCTATCTGGACGATGCCATCAATAACTGCCGGGCAGCGTTTGTGCGCCAGTGCGGCCACTGCCATAAGCTGATGGACGAAGGCTGGATATATATGGGCTGCGACACATTCTGCTCCGACGAATGTTTCTTGGCCGTAGAGCCCGACCTCACCCCCGAGGACTTGCGGGAGATAGACCAGGACGACATGAACCTGGAGACGTATTGGACGGAGTGGGAGGAGTAGGGTTATTGGCTTAATGCTTATGGCTTAAGGCTTAAAGGTGAATTGTTTTGGGGGCTTAAGGCTTATGGCTTAATGCTTAAAGGTGAATTGTTTTGGGGCTTAAGGCTTATGGCTTAAGGCTTAAAGGTGAATTGTTTTGGGGGCTTAAGGCTTAAAGGTGAATTGGGGGTTGGATAAAGAATTTTTATCACGAATTTTAGAATTAAGGGATTATTTTACAGCAGATTGAATTTGCATGTCGCAAGTGCGACAGGAATGATTAGAATTGTAAGTTATCAAGTCATCCAACGCATTTGTGTAGCAGAACAAAGTTGAATAGTATAGATTCTGGCAGTAATATATCAATATATAAGCACAAGAACTATTGAACTCCATCACATAAAATAAAGGTGGATTGGGGGCTGAACAGCCACACCAATCCACCTTCTTAGAACGGAGTTAGCGTTATCTGATTCTGAAGTTGTAGCCGATGGTGGCGGTCGGTACTATAGAATTGCGGTCGCCATAAGAAAGGTGCATGGCGCCGGCACCGAAATCGAAATTCTTATAGCTCAGACCTGCCACAAAGGTATTGCGCAGCACCACTATGTCGTTGATATGAATAGTGGCGAAATGGTAATCGACAAATGGGGCAAACTTGGTGCGGGTAATATACAGTCTGCCACCAAGGGTCAAGGACCAGCCACCATCGCGAGCAAGTCCGGCGCCGACACCACCGGTCAGTTGGAAGAAGGGGTTGAACTGATAGCCCGCCTCTAGAAACAGTCCGCTATAAAACTCGGGACGGATGACGAAGCAGGAGCCACGGGTGTAGGCAGGCTTCTCGGGTTTGACAGGTTCCTGAGCACGAAGGTCGGCCAGGCTCACGAAACAAACAAGCAGGATGCTAATCAAAAAAAAGTTCTTTTTCATAATGATATTTGTTTTTATTATTCAACTATTATGCTAATTACAATCTACACGATCTTCTTTCTTTTGGTTATGCAAAGATACGAATAAATATTTATGTATTCGGAAAAAGTTGAATAGTTAAGGTTTTGCTAATTGATCTAACGGGGTTGCGCGTGTGGAGGGGATTTCGTATTTCGCATCGGTTTTGTACGGTAACGGTTCCGTGTCAGGAACCCTATATCTGACGGCGAGCAACCCCATACTTCCCCACGAGGAACCATATATCTGACGGCCACAAACCATATATCTGCTGAGAAAAAAGCCCGCTCTTTTTTGAGAGAGACCCCATATCTCCCGAAATCATCGGATTTGAAAAGGCCAAACAAAGAATTTTCACCCATGAAAATCGGGGCTTGGCAAGCGATTTCAGGAAATGACATGGGGTCATTCACCCATTTTGCTTCGATGGCCGCCCAATGGGGCTTCGATGTTCCTTCGCTGCCGCTTCGACGCCGCTTCGATGTTCCTTCGTTGCCGCTTCGCTGCTCCTTCGTTGCCGCTTCGCTGCTCCTTCGCTGCCCCTTCGCTGCTCCTTCGCTGCCGCTTCGCTGCCGCTTCGCTGAACCTTCGCTCAACCTTCGCTCAACCTTCGCTCGGCTTCGCTGAAAGGGTATCTGGAGCGAAGATGGTACCTAGCGGTATCGATAATTCACCCTAGCAGCAACGAAGCTACAACGAAGGAAGATATAGGGAGCAGGGAGGCAGGGAGCAGGTAGTAGGTAGTAGGTAGCAGGGAGTAGGTAGTAGGTAGTAGGTAGTAGGTAGCAGGGAGTAGGTAGTAGGTAGCAGGGAGTAGGTAGTAGGTAGCAGGGAGTAGGGAGTAGGTGGGCGGGAGCCGGTGATTTTCTCTCCTCTCTTCTCTCTTCTCTCTTCACTCTCCACTCTCTTCTCTCTCCACTCTTCTCTCTCCACTCTCCACTCTTCTCTCAAATCAATGTGTCAGCCGTTGCATACCCCCCGCCTACGGCGTACCCCTTTGAAAAGGGGACGGCTGACGCGACTACTATACACAACATATATCATTATAATATACAAACGGATGGCCACTGCCCGTCCCCTTTCGGAAAGGGGTGGTCCGATAGGACCGGGGTATGTTTCGACAAAATTCATTCCTTTGAGAAACAAGGACTCTTTTCATTTGTGCTGACTCCGTCAGCCATAGCATACCCCCCGCCTACGGCGTACCCCTTTAAAAAGGGGACGGCTGACGCGCCTACTATACACAACATGTATTGATTTGAGTGAAGAGAGTGGAGAGTGAATCACCAGCTCCCGCCTACCTGCTACCTACTACCTGCTACCTAAAAACCTACTCCCTGCCACAGTAAAGGTTAATCGAGGTTCTTATTTAAGAATCTCTTCCGCCGACGGGTATTCTACTTTTTCTTCTTATCTTTGCAAATGCGTTTGGGCTGGAAAAAGGTGAGGGGAAATGCGGCAAGGGACTGACAGCGAGGCGCATGACATAAAAAAATGGCTAAATGGAAGATGGTATGTTTACTTTTTCTGCGCTGACTGTTGATGATTGCTCCAAGGTGCTGGCCTTGGAGGAGGCGGTGATACTGACACTAGAAAACCACGACTTTCTGCGGCACAACACACCAGAGATGTGGCAACGATGCCTGCAGCCCCCTCATGCGGCACTGGGGGCGTGGGAAGGACAACGGCTGGTGGCACTGGCCGTGCTATACTGCCCTGAGCCAGGCGAGCCCGACCACTTGGCACAGTATCTGCCCGACCCAGCGCTGCGTCAGCTGCCTTCGGCCAACTACAAGATTTGCATGGTGCACCCCGATGGCCGAGGCCACGGATTGCAACAGCTGCTGGGGCAAAAACTGGAGGTCGAAGCCAAGCAAAGGGGATGCCGCCTGCTGTGCGCCACCGCAGCCCCACAGAACCTGGCCAGCACCCACAGCCTGGAGAAACTGGGCTACAAATTGAGCCACACGATGGAGAAATACGGTGCCCTGCGTGGCCTCTACTGGAAGAGGGTGTGAGTTTTTTTGGTGGAGGATAGTGTAATGTGGAAAAAATTTAGTATTTTTGCAACATTAAGATACATCAAATACATCCCAACAATCCGCACAGCAACAGCTGAGTAAGAAATAAAAAGCACAAAATTATGAAGACTTCGCTGGTTTTAGGAAGGGTGTGCCTTGCTAATGTGACAAGACTATTCGTTGCCTTTCTAATGCTCACCGGGCTCGCATCGGCCCAAACACTTAATGAATATCAGTTCACAACCGGCATAGATTCTGCCCAATGGCACACCTTGAGTCCGGATGCCACCGCTATATGGTTTACGTACCAAGACGACATAGCCTCATCGGCTATCGATTTGGGATTCAACTTCACTTTTGCCGACAGCACGTACCAGCATTTCTCAGTGAACTCCAATGGTGTGTTGCGGCTGGGCGCAGAAGCGGCTAGATCGGGGGGAAGCTCTGGCATGTTCAATACTAGCTCTTGCCACCAAAACCTGCCCAAGATATGCGGCATTACCAAAGACATGAGCACCGGCATCTCAGGCGGGGTGTACTATGAACGTTGCGGCACGGCACCCAACAGGATGGTGGTGGTGGAATATAGGCTGACCCCTTCTTATTCGCAAAGTGTTGCCGCCGACGTGAAGTGGCAGGTGCAGCTGTATGAGAACGGCTGCATACAGATTGTTTATGGCCCCACCGCTCCCAGCATCACCCCAGCTAATTTCCAGACCGGAATAGCCGTTAGCGAGAGCGACATCGTGTTGCTGGACCCCTCCACCAACACACCCTACTATTACAACACACCCGTTTCGGCCACCTACAGCACCTGGCACGGAGCCAACCGCTACTACCGATTTGAACAGCCCACGGAGTCCTGTCCCAGACCCGTTGCCATACACTCCATCACCAGCTCGCCACGCAGCCACACTATTGCCTGGACCGACACCAGCGATGCTACTGCATGGGTGGTAAAGCTGAGTTCGGGCACATTCACTTCGTTCAACACTTCATTGAGCACGAGGTTCACTTTCAACTGGCTAATGCCCAATACCACCTACGAAGTATCGGTGGCTGGCATTTGCGCCAACGGCGACACCAGCCGATACCGCATCTATGCGTTCTCCACCCCATGCGAACAGATCAGCACACTGCCCTACAGCAACAACTTTGAGGATGAACCTATCGGCTCGTCGAGTGTCAACTCGCCTTTTGCATCCTGCTGGCAAAGGCTGAACAATGGCACACATTTTGGCGGATTTCCCTATGTGGCCAACCACTCGGTGTATAACCACACCGACAACGGATCATACGGCCTCATTTGGTATGGCAGCAGCATAGCCTCGATGTATGGCGACTACCTGATGGCCGTGCTGCCCCAGATCGACACCGACGCCATTGACATGGGGCGGCTGCAGCTATCGTTCTGGGCCAAAGATGATGGCGGCACATGCTCTCCCACCGTGCAAGTGGGGGTGATGACCGACCCCACAGACGCAAGCACGTTCAGGGCGGTAGATTCGGTGGTGGTGGACAGCCGCAGCTGGACCCTCTACGAATGTACCACGGCAGGATTGGACAGCCCCGGGAGCTACCTGGCTCTGCGCGCCAACCGAGCCCACGGCAACGACGCCTTTTGGCGGATATTCATGGACGATGTGACCCTAGAACGGATGCAGACTTGCGCCCATGCCACCAATCTGGCTGTGCAGCAGACTACGCCCGAGAGCATAAGGCTCACCTGGCAGGCTGAGGACGAACAACCGCACGGATGGCTGATACAGTATGGCCCGCGCGGTTTTGAGCTGAACGGCAGCAGCGCCACCACCCTGACCTCAAGCACCACCGCCTGCACCATTGCCAACCTGGCACCCGAAACGTACTACGACATTTACGTGGCCGCAACATGCGGGAACGCCGACACCAGCCGATGGGAACGCATCACCTGCCACACCGCCTGCACACCGGTGGCCGCCCTGCCCTACCGCTACGGATTTGAGGACGCCACAGCCGATGGATTCAGCCCCTGCTGGACCAGCGGATCCAGCACGGCAGACGCCCAACGCTACCCCGCCCTCAGCAACGATGCCTATGAAGGCAATTATGCCCTCTTCTTCTACCTCACCGACACCGCCGGCTACCAATATGCCGCCCTGCCCTATATCGACCACCCACTGGACAGCCTGCAACTGAAATTCAAGATGAAGCGCAACAACCCCAACACCTTCTCGCAGCTGTGCTTTAACATCAAAGTGGGCATCATGACTGACCCCACCGACATTGCCACCTTTACCGAGATTGGCACCTATACCGCCACCAGCAACACCAGCTGGGATAGCTACACGGTGTATCTAAATAACTACCACGGCAACGGATACCTGGCTTTCCGCGACGCCAATAGCATTTATACCTACTGGACATTTGTGCTCATCGACGACATAGAGGTGGACTATCTGCCCTCATGCGCCCCGATAGAGCACGTGGACATAGAACCTCAGGCGCACGAGGTGACCCTCACGTGGACACTCGCCCCAGTGGGATTGTATGGCGGAGCCGTGGTGAAGATGGAAGACCCCGCATCGCACCGCAGCATAACCGACACCGTGAGCGGTACCTCATGCACCTTCACCGGCTTAATTCATAACCACGAATACGAGGTGACAATCAGCAGCATCTGCCCCGAACAGGATGTCAATCCTTTCACAGCAAGATTCACCACCGACTCGTGCGACAACCACAATAATGTCAACGACGCAAGCGATGGTGGCAACGGTATGCTGCTGTACCCCAATCCGGCAGCGGAATATGTGGATATCGCACTGCCCGGATGGGAGGAGAGCGGCACCGTGACGGTGGTGGACATGAGCGGCCACACCCTCATAACCAAGCCGCTGCCAGCCGGGGTGCAACGCATGAAGCTGGACACCGCACAGCTGCCCATGGGGACCTACTTTGTGCGCATTGAGTCGGGCAGCACCAGCATGACCCAAAAACTGATAATAGGAAACAGCGGAGCGAATCATCGATAATTCCGAAAAAAGTTGTATCTTTGCAAACTGATTGGTTTAGCGAGAGGAACGTCCTCACCCACAATCACACAAACAGATAACAATAAATTATTAATAAAAATAGATGACGACTATGAAGAAATTTATTTGCCCCGTTTGCGGCCACGTAGAAGAGGCCGAAGTAATGCCCGAGAAATGCCCCCTTTGCGGCAAAGCCATGCAAGAAATGACTGAAGAAAGCCTCACCTGGGCAGCAGAGCATATTGTGGGTGTGGCAAAAGATGCTCCCGAAGATATCATTGCCGACCTTCGTGCCAACTTCAACGGAGAATGCACCGAAGTGGGTATGTATCTGGCCATGGCCCGCGTGGCACACCGCGAGGGTTATCCCGAAATTGGTCTCTACTGGGAGAAAGCCGCTTATGAAGAGGCTGAACACGCTGCTAAATTTGCCGAATTGCTGGGCGAAGTGATCACCGACAGCACCGCAAAGAACCTGAAGATGCGCATTGAAGCCGAGAACGGTGCTACCATGGGCAAGACCGACCTGGCCAAGCGCGCCAAGGCTCTGAACTTGGATGCTATCCACGACACCGTGCACGAAATGGCTCGTGACGAGGCTCGCCATGGCAAAGCTTTCGCTGGCCTCTACAAACGTTATTTCGAGAAATAGAATTCCCGCATTGCCATCAGGGGATACCCCTGCAAAGAGCAAGGGTTATCTGTCTGAGGCAAAAAGGCTTTCCTCATGGGGAAGCCTTTTTTTGTGCCAACGGGCATTACATTCTTCGATTTTACAAAAAAAATCGTATATTTGCATCCAATAAAATATCACTTTCGCAGCTCAAAGGATGACAGCAAAAGACTATAACACAAGCTTTAGCATGGCGCGTTTCGCAACTCGGCATGGCAATTCTTGCCTTGCCATCATGCGGCAGGCGTTCATGGCCCTACTGCTAGGCTTTGCCTTGGCCCTCCCCTGCGACATTCATGCCCAACAAACCGACACCATCTTGGCTCCCAATGGACGACTGGCAGGCTACCATTACTCATGGTGGTATGACAACTGCTACATCTATTTTGCCAACAGACAGCAGCCCTATGGCGGAGACTACGCTACAGGCAGAAGTGTGCTGAATATGGATGCTGTGAGGATGGCCGGAAGTGAGGCCAACACCATGCTGCTAACTGCCAAATCGGAATATGTGGAGCACCCAAGCGCCATTACAGGGCTGGCTGTGCTGCAACTGATGCCCCAAGAGCGCGCCTCAAGCCGGCACAAAGCGACCACCGTCCACGGGCATCGCGCTGCCGAATATATCCACATACTGCAATATGATGCCGAGCACGACTCAATCACGCTCCTAGGCTCGGCCCGATGGGACACCGCTGCGCCAACCATCGTCAAAATACCCACCCACGCCACAGCAAAAGAGTATGTGTATGCCCACCTCTACCAAGTGAATATTCCCCAACCGGTGATGGTGGATTCGGTGTTCTACTTGGCCGGCACATTCAACAGCAACAGCTCGTCGCAATATACCCCAACAGCCTATGCCTACCTCTACTCGCAGCTGCCCTCGATGCGCCCCTGCCACAACGGACAAGATGTGATGATTGTGGATATGGCCGACACCACGGCGCTCCGATTCAACACCGCACCAGAGTATTATGGCCTTTACATGCCTCGGATTGAATATGCGCAGGTGGATGCCCAGCCTTTCCGCGACGGAACGGGGCAGGTGTATCCCTCGGGCAAGCTCTCCAAGCATGTGACGCACACCTTTTACGCCAAGCCCGAAGACGGATACCATTTTGTGCATTGGGACGATGGCAACACCGACAATCCCCGCCGTATCAACCTGAAGAGCGACACTAGCCTGATAGCCTACTTTGAACGGCTGACGACCTACCAGGTGACGGTGGTGAGCAACAACCCCGAACTGGGCAGAACCTTGGGCAGTGGACAATACCACCAGGGCGAGACTGCCATGATATCGGCCATGCCCTCGCAGCAAGGAAAATTTCTCCAATGGAGCGACGGCAATACCGAAAACCCACGTATGCTGAACGTGACCCAGACGGAGAACCTGACTGCCAACTTTGTACAGATTGATGACATAGTGGAGCCCACAGGCAACCATCCCGCATTTATCCTGCACCCCGACCAGGTAGAGAAGCGCGTGACCATCAGTTTCCCCAAGCCATCATCCCCCGGCAAGCTGATGATCAACAACTATCAAGGCAAATCGGTGATGGTGAGAGCCTTCACGCATGAGCCCACAGAAATCACCATCCACCTGCTGCCCGGAAGCTACTATATCACCTACGAAACGGAGCAGGAGAGCACTACCCAAAAATTGGTAATAGCAGAATGAGGGGGAGTCAAACTTACTTCTTGATATAAGAGAGGAAGTCGAGGTCGATACTCATGGAGATGAAGGGCTTGACAAGCCACGACTTGGCGGTGACATCGTCAATGGTTTCGCTGATGAGCTTGCTGCCATCCTGATAGCCAGCCACAAGCACGGTGTATTCGGCAATATTGATGCCAGCAGTGAGATAGAAGAAGTCAACAAAGCGGAACGAAGGACCGAGATAGAAGTTTTTGAAAAGGTTACTACCGCCGAAGCCGACATAGATGCCGAGGTCGTAGGCAAAGTCTTGGTCGAACTTGCGAATCTCAGGCGTCTTGATCTTGCCGTCGGCCAACTCGCGCGACTGAAGGTCTTTGTTGAAATACTTGGTCAGATCCCACAACATGACCGACGCACCCGTGACAAAGTCGAATTCCATATTGCCTGCATTGCGGTTGCGGAGAATCTTGTCGTAAGACCCCGTGTGAACCCCCTGCGCATCGAGTATGGGCGAGAGGCGCACCTCATAGTTGGGCGTGCGATAGAAACGCATGGCGATGCCTTGAATAGCACGCACTTTCTTTTTCTTGTTGGTGGCCTCGGCCACTTTTCCTTCGGCGTCTTTGGCACGCTGGGCGAGGTATTTGTTGGCCTCTTCCTTGCGCACATTGTCCAACTCGCAGGAACGCACCAAGGCATTCAAAGAATCGACGGCACGGCGGTAATGGTCGCGGTCGGCTTCGAGTTTGTTTTTGTCCACACCCGAGCTGGTGAGGATGGATTTATAGAACTGGTCTTTTTCCTCTGCAAGGGCGAGTTTATCTTGGAGTGTTTTGATGGCACTGCTGTCAACCACACGCACAAAGGTGGTGTCGATGCGGAGACGATAAACGGTGTCGGTGATGCGCACGGTGTCTTGAGCCGACACTGCGCCCAACAGAAGCAGACCAACCAAAAGGCTGAATAGTTTACGCATAGGATTATTTTTGAAGCATGACCAGAAGGTCGTTCATAGAGAGGGTCTGCTGAGTGCCAGCAGCCATATCTTTGACAGTGACAGTGCCATCGGCAATCTCGCTCTCGCCCACAAACACCACATAGGGGATATGGCTCTTATTAGCAAAGTCCATCTGTTTCTTCATCTTGGCACTATCGGGATAGATGAGGGTGCTGATGCCTGCGGCGCGCAGCTGGGCAGCCTGACGGATACAATAGGGCATGGTGTCGGCACCAAAATTGATGAAGAGCACCTGAGCCGACTGACCCAGGGTGGCGGGGAATTTGTCGAGTTCGGTGAGCACATCGTAGATACGGTCGGCACCGAAAGAGATGCCCACACCACTGACATCGGGCATGCCGAAGATGCCGGTGAGATTGTCGTAGCGGCCACCTCCACAAATACTGCCGATGCTCACATTGTGAGCCTTCACCTCGAAAATGGCACCCGTATAGTAATTGAGGCCACGAGCCAAGGTGAGGTCGAGTTCGATATGGCACTTGGGCTGTACCTGGCTGATATAGCCAAAGAGTTCTTTGAGTTCTTCAACGCCCTTGGTGCCAACTTCGTTGTTGGCAAAAAGAACGGACAACTGTTCCAACTTGGCATTGGCATCGCCAGAAAGGTTGAACACGGGGTCGAGTGCTGCAATCTGATCATCGGCAAGGCCGCGCTCCTGCAATTCTTTGCGCACGTTGCCTAAACCAATCTTATCCAGCTTATCGATGGCCACGGTGATATCCACCAACTTGTCGGGAGCGCCAATATGCTCGGCGATACCGGCCAAAACTTTGCGGTTGTTGATTTTCACGGTCACCTCAATATCCAGTTTTTGGAACACGGCGTCGATCATCTGCACCAGTTCGAGTTCGTGGAGGAGGGATGTGCTGCCAATCATATCGGCATCGCACTGATAGAATTCGCGATAGCGTCCTTTCTGAGGACGGTCGGCACGCCACACGGGCTGGAGCTGATAGCGACGGAAGGGGAAAGAGATTTGATCGCGATGCTGAACTACAAAGCGAGCGAACGGCACAGTGAGGTCGTAGCGGAGACCACGCTCGCAGATCTTGGGAGCCACCTTGCGGTAATCCTGGTTGAAATCCACTCCGTCCATAAAGTCACCCGAATTGAGCACCTTGAAGAGCAGTTTGTCGCCCTCTTCGCCATATTTGCCCATGAGGGTGGAGAGGTTTTCGAGCGAGGGAGTTTCGATGGGTTCGAATGCGAAAGCCTTGAATACTTCGCGGATTGTGTCGAAAATATAGTTGCGACGTGCCATCTCGGCGGGCAGAAAGTCGCGTGTACCTTTAGGAATGCTGCACTTCATGATTGTATAATATATTTATTTATTGCAATAACTCAATATATGATTAAAAATTGTGAATGGATATAAAATATCCTTCCTCCCTCCCTACTCTTGAGAGATGCTGGGGATGGTGAGCCGAAGAATCAAATCGACATCGGTAGTGGCGATATGGACATAATAGATGCCATGCACATGAGGCGGGAGCGAAATGAGGTGGGTTTCGTCCTTGGCATAGTGATGTATGTCGGTGCGCTCTACCCCACCCTGTATGTCCATCAGCATGACTGTGGCCTCGCCCACTATGCCGCTCACGCACAATTGGGCACACCCAGCCTTGGAATCGAGCCGTACTTCGCATTGGGGGTCGAGAAATGCCGATGTATCGGCATAGAGGGTATCGTTGCCTAGCACCACTCCCCTGGGGCTGCCAGTGAACCGATAGATGGGCACCGGGCTGTTTTCGTTGACATTCCAAGAATTGAAATCTTGGAAATTGGACAGGTTGCAAGGAGTGCTATTGCTCACATGGTATCGGGCACAACCGGGCTGGATATGCGCAGCAAAAGCACTACGCAAGAACCAATGGCGATTGACACGATTGACGGCCACTACCAGATGCCCCTGATCATCCCACGGATAAAGGGTGTCGAGCATCACTTGGCGCCAACCGAGCGAATCGAAATTGAGACTTCCACTATAGACTCGGCAGAAGGTACTGTCGAAATGCCAATGGGAAAGCACGGTATCGGCGGTGTGGCCGAAATAGATATCGCAGCTATCGAACATGTTGCCACCCGATTTGTCCTCAACAAGAAAAGCCATGGCCGAAATATTGCGCAGCCCTCGGAGGCAAGCACCGTTGACTAACACCTCGCTATAGCTGTACTTGAAGAACGAGTCGCCAGGGATAGACTTGCTACGCGCTGGAATGGCGGCAGTGTCGGCATTGAAGACTGAGAGAGATTGAGACTGGGCACCTATGGACACAGCAAACAAAGCCACAAACAGAAAGTGACGCAGTCCGATGATGGCATTGGGGCAGCTTATTCGTCTCATTTTTTTAGATATTTATCGTTCATCCTCTCTCGCAAAGCATTGGCATACAACCTTACGCCATATTATTGTGCTTGGCAAATGAGATTACAAATATAAGATTTTTTTTGAGTTTTGTGGGAATTATGATTGCAAAAAAAAGGCTGTCCCTATCAAGGACAGCCTTTTGATATTGGTGATTTATGATTTTTGAATTATGAGTTGTCGCTCATATTTCATCAGTCACAATTCATCATGCTTAT